>DASZSK010000020.1:0-2554 GCA_035548735.1 Caulobacterales bacterium
ACTCGCCGGACATGGTGCGCGCGCAAGTCAGCCAAGCGCTGTTCTTCGAAAGCACTGGTTCGCTCAACTGATCGCTGCTTCACGCCAACTTGGCGCCGGTCCGCCGCAAGCGGAACGGCGCCTTTTGCGATGCGTTGACTGAACGGCGCGCTTTCGCGCTAGCCCTTCAGCTCGCTCCGGCACGCCGGCGCAGCCTCATCTGGAGACGCATATGAAACGACGCATCAAAGCGCCGCTGGCGGCGGCGGCTCTCGTCCTGGGTTCGCTCGTTCCGCTGGCCGCGTGCAGCCATACGATGCAGGGCGCGGGCCAAGATATTCAAAACGCCGGCCAAACGGTCCAGCAGACCGGTCAACAAACCAATGATGGCAATCCAAGCACGCCCTAAGGCGTGACGAGGTCCGCCGCGCGGCTGCGGGCGCGGCGGGTGCGGCTTTCGGAGCGTTTGACCCGCCCCCAGGCGTGAGGCATAGCCGAAAGCCATGAAATGGACGGCAATCGTGATGATCGCGGCTTTGACGGCGTGTAACGCGCCCACCGCGTCCCAACCGCATCAGCCGCAAATCGAAATCAGCGACGCATGGGCTCGCCCGACGCCAGGCGGCGTCGATGTCGCCGCGGGCTATCTGACCATCACGAACCATGGGGCCAACGAAGATGAGCTTGTCTCGGCGTCGAGCCCTCGCGCGGGCAGCGTCATGGTGCATATGACGGAAATGTCGGGCGGCATGATGAGCATGCACGAGGCGCAGGGCCTCGCCGTGCCAGCGGGCGGAACGCTGACGCTCCGGCCCAATGGCGCACACATCATGTTTCAGCAGCTGACGTCACCCTTCACGATCGGCGAGAGCGTGCCGGTGACGCTGCATTTCGCGCATGCCGGCGACGTCGATACCTCGCTCGTCGTCAGACAGGACGCGAACTAGGCAATCTGCTTCGATAGAGCCTGGAAGATGGCCTCGCGCGCGGCGTCGTCCGGCGCGGTTTCGAGCTTGCGCTGCAGCCGCGCCATGAAATCCGAACGCGCATTGTGCCAATCGAGCCGCGACGCCGCCTCCGTCGGCAGGCGCGCCGGCGGCGCCGGCGCAGCAACGGGCGCGGCGTTCGGCGAAAGCGCGTAGCAGCGATCGATTTCAGCCACAAATACCCGATCCGGTGCAAAGCCGTTTTGAATCAGCCGTTGGCGATAGCTCTGCGCGCTTTCCGGCTCGCCGTGCGTCAGGAAGACGCCGCCGCGCACCGGGCCGCGCGCCTTGGCCCAAGCCAACAAGGCTTCAGCGTCGGCATGGCCCGAATAAACCGAAAGCGAGCGGATGCGGGCGCGGACTTTGAACTCCTCGCCCTGAATGCGCACGTCGGTGCGGCCTTCCTGTAGCAAGCGCCCCAGCGTGCCGACCGCCTGATAGCCGACCAACATCACCGTCGCCTCCGGCCGCCACAACAGGCGTTTCAGATGATGACGCACGCGGCCCGCATCGGCCATGCCGCTCGCTGCGACGATGACATGCCAACCGCGCACCCGTTCGAGCGCGCGGCTCTCCGCCGGCGTCTCGGTGAATTGCAGTCGACCGGACTCGCGCAGATGCACGAACGGGTTCGCGCCATTCTTGCGGCCATAACGCTGAAAAACTTCGGTGGCGGCCACAGCAAGCGGAGAATCGATGAAGATCGGTCCCGGCGGCGCTTCGTTCGATTCCATCGCTTCGAGGAGATCGACGACCAGCTCCTGTGTGCGCTCAACCGCGAACGCCGGGATCAGCAGCGGCCCGCCCGCGGCATGCGCATCGCGCAGCTCCCGCACCAGCGCCGCGCGCCGTTCGGCAGGCCCCGTACGCTCCCGCGTCGTGCCGCCATACGTGCTCTCCGACACCATATGATCGACGCCGCTCGGCCCTTCTGGATCGTCGACGAAATCGCTGCCGCCGGGTCCGATGTCGCCGGAGAAGAGAAGCGTCTGCTTCTGCCCGCCATCATCGACGTCCAGTTCGATCGACGCGGCGCCCAGGATGTGGCCTGCGTTCCAATAGCGCGCACGAAGCCCGGGCGCGACATTGATCCAGTCATGGAGTGCGACCGGCTGGAAGAAGCGCTGCACGTCCTCCGCATCCTTGCGCGTGTAGATCGGCGTGACTTCAGGCTGACCGTGGCGCTGATTGCGACGATTGAGTTGTTCGACTTCCATTTCCTGGATCGCCCCTGCGTCCGGCAACATCACCGCGCAAAGCGCGGTGGTCCCCTCGGTGGCGTGGATCGGACCTTTGTAACCGGCGCGCGCGAGCTTCGGCAGCAAGCCGCTATGATCGATGTGCGCATGCGTCAGCAGCACAGCTTTGATCTTTCCGACATCGAACGGGAACGGCCCGTAATTGAGCGCCTTAAGCGTCTTTGGCCCCTGGAACATGCCGCAATCGATCAGGATCGATGCAGCGTCCGTCTCCAGCAGCATGCACGAGCCGGTGACGCAGCCGGCCGCTCCGTAGAAGTGCAGTTTTGTACTCATCCGCGCGGCTTATTGCGCGGTGTAGCCCCCGTCAATCACCAGACCCGTTCCCGT
>DASZSK010000021.1:0-9567 GCA_035548735.1 Caulobacterales bacterium
TGCGCGCGCACCAGGTCCGGCGAGTAGGGCTTGGTGATGAGAAAAGTCGGCTCAGGGCGTTCGCCGGTGAGCAGACGATCCGGGAAGGCGGTGATGAAAATCACCGGCACGTCGAACGATTCCAGAATCTGACGTACGGCGTCGATGCCTGAAGAGCCGTCAGCCAATTGGATGTCGGCGAGCACGAGATCGGGACGCTCGCGGTCGGCCGCATCCACTGCACCGCTCGCCGTCGATTCCACGGCGCAGACTTCGTGGCCGATCTGCGTGACGATGTCGCTCAGGTCCATGGCGATGACGGTCTCATCCTCGATAATGAGGATGCGCGCCTTGGTTTGCCGATCGAGCTCTTCCAGCGCGTCGTCGAGCAACGCGCTCACTTCGGCCGGCGAGCGGTCGAGAATGCGCGCCGTTTCCGGCGTGGTGAAGCCTTCGAGCGTGGTCAGAAGCAGCGCTTGGCGGCTCAACGGCGAAAGCGATTGCAGCCGCTCCTGCGCCTTGCGCGCGCCTCGGGTGGTCTCGATCACATCGTCCATGTCCACCTCGATGTTGGCGCTCGACCAAATTTGATGAAAAATTTGATAGAGGCCGGCGCGCGCATCGACATCGCGCGGAAACTCCTCCGGCTGGGCCACGATGGCCTCCAGCGTGGCGGCCACGAACGCGTCGCCGCTGGCCTGCGCCCCCGTCAGGGCCCGCGCATAGCGACGCAAAAGCGGCAAATGCGGCGCGATTTCCCTGGCCAACGACATATAGGCCCCCTTTTTTGGTGTTGGCCCTTCGGCCACTTCCATCCGCATGTAATGGTCTCCCATCCCGGCGACGAGGCAGGAAACGCGGCATGCGAAAAAAAGTTCCGGCGCTTCGGAACCCTGGCGCAGGCCGGACGTTCCTTGGTCTGGGAGAGCGGCGGAGGGCTGTCCAAGATTGGCGCTTCGCGGCCAGATTTGGCAAAAGCGGCGGAAAGTGATCATGGAGACATTGGTGTCGCCTCACAAGCCTTCCGATACGGACGGGAAGGCCAAGAAAGTGCGCTCCGGCGCATCCACCTCGGCGCACAAAGCGCTGATCGCGCGCAATTTGCGCATGGTCTATGATCAGGTTGCGGGCGAGCCCGTGCCGGATCGAATCCTCGAGCTGTTGGCGCAGATGGACAAGAAGACCGATCGTGGGGGCGCCCAATGAGCGTCCAGATGTCTTTTCGATCCGAGCTGATCGAACTCTTGCCCAGCCTGCGCGCGTTTGCGCGTTCGCTGGCGCACAATCCGGCCCAAGCCGATGATCTCGTTCAGGACACGCTGGTCAAGGCGCTCGCCAACGTCGATCGTTTCGAGCCGGGCACCAATCTGCGCGCATGGCTCTTCACCATCCTGCGCAACCACTATTACTCGCAGCTGCGCAAGGCCAAGCGCGAGGTGGAGGATGCAGAGGGCCGGCTGGCGGCGCGCCTCGCCGTGCGTCCCGAACAGGACGGCAGCGTCGACCTCGAAGATTTCAAGGTGGCCTTCCAGCGCCTGCAGCCGGATCACCGCGAAGTGCTGACGCTGGTGGGGGCCTCTGGCTGCTCCTACGAAGAAGCCGCTGAAATTTGCGGCTGCGCCGTTGGCACGATCAAGAGCCGGGTGAACCGCGCGCGGCGCAAGCTCACCGAATTGCTCGGCCTTGACAACGAAGACCAGGCGGTCTTCGCGGAGACCCCGGTGTTGCAGGATACAGCGAGCGCATAGTGCCCGGCGAGCGCCGGAAGTTCTGGATTTGGCCCCGTGCGCTCTCGCTGCAATCGATGCGCGGGCGAATGGCCCTGCTGCTCGGCATGGCTATGCTCCCGGCTGGCGCCATCGCCATGCAGGTCGGGCTGAACGCCGTTAGCGCGCATCGATCCGCAGTCGAGGAATCGCTGGGCCGGCGCGCACTGCAATCG
Organism: Caulobacterales bacterium; assembly: GCA_035548735.1. Lineage (GTDB taxonomy): Bacteria > Pseudomonadota > Alphaproteobacteria > Caulobacterales > Aquidulcibacteraceae > Vitreimonas. Next base: position 1,922 of record DASZSK010000021.1, read on the forward strand.
CTACAGTCCGAACAAGACCTGATCGATCAGGTTCGCGAGCTGCTGCGCGTGCTGGCGACATCGCCTTCGATCCAGCAGGCGCAGAGCGGCAATTGCCGCCGCTGGTTCGGCGATGTGCTGACGGAATACCCGTTTGTCTCGGCCATCGTGGTCTCATCCACAGATGGCGGCGTGATCTGCAGCCTTCCGAGCGCGCCCCGCAATCTTGAAGCACAGCCCTCCCGCATCAGGGAATTGGCGCGCACACGTGACGATTTGGCGATGGGCTATGTGCAGGAAGGACGACTGACGCATCAGCCGATCCTTGCGGCGCTGCAGCCGGTGCGCGATGCGCGACGCAAGACCGTGGGCTTCATCGGTCTTTCCGTCTCGATCGACACGCTGCGCGGCATGCTGACGCGCGATCGCGGCGCGATTGACGCGCGCGTGGCCATTGTCGATGCGGCGGGGCGCATTCTCGCGGAAGCCTCGCCGCAGGCCGACACGCGTCAACTCGGCCTGCCGACGCCCAGCCAGATCCGCAGCCACATGGGCGCCAGTCCCTCCTTTGTGCCAGTTCGCAACGGCCATGCGCTCGTCGTTCCGCTGCAATCGCCGGACTTGTACGCGGTGATGTCCTGGGCGCCCGAGGACCAGAACTGGACGACATGGGTCGGCTATGTGCTTTCGGTGGCTGCGCCCCTAATGATCTGGCTCTTGGCGGTGGCGGCTGGTTGGTTCGCCATCGAGATCTATGTGGCGCGTCCGCTCTCGAGCATCGAAGCGGCGGCGCGCTCCTATGCGCGCGGCGAGGAGCTGCGCGAGGATGAGTCGCTGATCAATGCGCCGATCGAGATTCGCAGCTTGCGTCGGACTCTGGCGGCAATGGCGAAGACATTGCGCGGCCGCGAAGCGCGCCTCGTCGAAGCGCTCGGCGAGGAGCGTGCGCTGCTCAGGGAAGTGCACCACCGGGTGAAGAACAATCTGCAAATGGTGGCGAGTCTGTTGTCGATCCAGTCGCGCGGGGCCAAGGACGAATCCGAGGCCTGGGGCCTCGCGCGCGCGCATGATCGCGTTCAGCTCCTGAGCCAGGTGCACCAGCGCATTTACGCATCCGGAGAAATTCGCGAGATTCGTCTCGACGAACTCGCCGCCGACATCGCCCGGCAAATGTTGTCCGCGCGCGGCCCGTTGGCGCAGAAAATCCGGCTCGATCTCGATTTGCATGAGGCGCGCGTCAATGCCGATCGCGCAGTGCCGATGGCGTTTCTGATCGGCGAGGGGCTCTCGACGGCGCTTGATGCGTTAGGCGAGACGCAGTGCACGCGGCTCGAACTCCATCTGGCGCAGGATGCGGACGGCGTGCTGCGCTTCGCGATCGATGCAGATGCGCGTTCGGCGCAGGCCGTGCCGCCCGCGACCGCGCGATTGATCGATGCGTTCGCACGACAACTTGGGGCCCATCTCGGCCGCAACCCGGACCGTCCCTATATGATCTGGGCGTCCATTCCGCCGCCGCAGCACGAAGCGAACGAGCACGATGTGCGGCCGCGCGTGCTGATCACGGCGTCGACGGCGCCGAAATCAGCGCGTGAGACGGCGCCGGAAGCGCAACCGAAATCGATAGAGAGCGACGCACCGCGCGCCTAAGCGTGCCTGCAATCAGACATGCGTGTCTGGAGTTGAGGGCTGGCGCAGCGTGTGAATGATGAAGCCGGCCGCGCCTGGAAAGCGCGTCATCAGCATGCCCAATATAACCGTAGCGACGACCGCGACCACCGGACGATCGCGTACGAAATCCTGCACCCGGTGCAGCACGAGGCCGAGCGCTTCGTCGGTTTGGGCCGGATTCGGCCTCATATCTACCCGCGTCTCATTGCCCATGCGCACGATCGCGTTGACCAGCAGATAGAGAAGCAGTGGAGCGATGAAGATGAGGCCGACCAGCAGCGCCGCCAGGGCGGCGCCGGTGCGCGGCTCAAGCCATTGCTGCGCCGCTATGCTGACCCAGACAATGCCGGCGACCGCGCTCGCGCCAAGCAACGCCACGCCGAGCGCGGCTGAGCCCGCGTGACGCAGCGGCGCGGTCAGCGGATTGTTCAAATTCAGCGCCGAGACGATGACAAAGCGAGGCCGAACAGAAGGCCGACGCCGAGCGAGAGGCCGAGCGCGGCTATCGGACGGGCGCGAACTTGTTCGCCGACTTGGCTGGCGCCGTCCGTGGCGCGATCCTGCAATGTCCGACCGAGGCTGCCGAATTGCGTGCCGGCGTCGGAAGCGCGCTCCTTGGCCATCTTGCCGATCGCACCGGCGAGCTTGGAGACATCCTTCTTCAGTTCGGCGAAATCAGCGGCCACGTCGTTGGCGGTCGACTTCAATTCCTCGCGCGCGGCGCCATTGGAGTTGTTGGTGTCGCCGCGCATGGCGCCTTCGTAAGACATCGTTCTCTCCACCTTGCATGAGGATAAGCGTCACCCGCCTGGTGGCGATAACACGAGCGTCGAGCCGAAGTTCCGCGCCGGAGGGAACAGTGGAATCGCGACCGCGTTCTGAGCAGGAACTTGTGTAGATGGAGATCGGAATGCTTGGCTGGGCGGTTATCTTCCTTGTGCTGGCGATGATCGCCGGATTTTTCGGCTTCTTCGCATTGGCCGGTCTCGCCGCGGGGATCGCCAAAGTGCTTTTCCTGTTGTTCCTTGCGCTTTTGGTGATCAGCTTCTTGATTCGCGCATTGAGAGGCCAATCCGTCACATAGCGGTTGAAAGGCGTTCGCGGAATCTTACCTCCTGGTCTTGGGGGCCAGGAGTGACCGCGCCATGTTTCAACTCACAGAGCTTCCATTCGCGCAGGATGCTTTGGCGCCTGTGATGTCAGCCGACACGTTGGCGACGCATCACGGAAAACATCACGCGGCTTACGTGAATAAGACCAACGCGCTGCTCGCGGAGAAGAATCTTCGTCCGGCCTCGCTGGAGGAGGTGGTGCGTCAAAGCGCCAAGGACGATCGCGCGTTGTTCAATCAATCGGCGCAGGCGTGGAACCACGGCTTTTTCTGGAATTGCCTGTCGCCGAAACAACAGCCCGCGCCCAAGGGTGCGCTCGGCGATGCGATCGCTCAACATTTTGGCTCGCACGAAGCGTTCCGCGAGAAATTCTTGGCGCAAGGCGCGGCGCACTTCGCTTCCGGCTGGATCTGGCTCAGCAGAAGCGCCGATGGCGCGCTCTCGCTGACGACGACGCCCAACGCCGAGACGCCGATCACCGAGCAGGGCGTGCGTCCGATCCTGGTCTGCGATCTTTGGGAGCATGCCTATTATCTCGACTACAAGAACGAGCGTCCGAAATTCCTGAACGGCTTCATCGATCGATTGGTCAATTGGGAGTTGGCGGCGCGGCAATTCGAAGATGCTCAGGGTTGGAGCTATCCCGCACCCAGGGGATAGTGAACGGCGCGCGCTGAACGCTGTCGGAACTGCATTTGATCAGCTGGCGTTTGATCAACAGCGCAATCGGCGCGGTCAAACTCTGGAGACCAACATGCTCAGTTGGGCGCTCATCTTCTTTGTCGTCGCCATTATTGCGGCGATCTTTGGATTTGGCGGCATTGCTTCGGCTTCGGCGGGCATCGCGCAAATCCTGTTCTTTATCTTCCTCGTGCTGTTCGTCATCAGCCTGGTGATGGGCTTGGCGCGGCGTGGCGGTCCACCGCCCGTCTAGAGCGCGAGGGCGCCCCTGCGGCGCCCTTCGCCGCACATGGACGCCGATCGGATCTGACGCCATAAGCGTCGACGATCCGATCGGAAGCCGTCCGTATGGACCAGCTTTCGACGGCCGCGCTGGAGCGGCCGTTTTTGTTTGCGCGGTGTGGAGGAGCGTCGATGGCTCAGATCGCCTTTATTGGTCTCGGCAATATGGGTTCGGGCATGGCGGCCAATCTCGCCAAGGCGGGCAATGACGTGCGCGCCTTCGACCTTTCGGCCGACGCCATGAAACGCGCGGTTGAAGCTGGGTGCAAGGCCGCTGCAAGCGCGGGCGAGGCCGTGAAGGGTTCGGAGATCGTCATCACCATGCTGCCCGCCGGTCAGCATGTCCGCGAGGTGTATCAGGCCGAGATTCTGCCGAACGCGATGATGCACGCGCTGTTGATCGATTGCTCCACCATTGATGTGGATAGCGCCCGCGAGGTTGCGCTCGATGCCGCGCGCAGCGGCTTCCGCGCGGCGGACGCGCCGGTGTCTGGCGGCACTGCGGCGGCGGCGGGCGGGGCGCTCACCTTCATGGTCGGCTGCCGTGAGCAGGATTTCACCGAGATCGAACAGGCGCTCGCGCCGATGGCCAAGGCGGTGATTCACGCCGGCCCCTCTGGCTCGGGGCAGGCCGCCAAGATCTGCAACAATATGCTCCTTGGCATTTCCATGATCGGCGTGTGTGAAGCGTTTGTGCTCGCAGAGAAACTCGAACTCGATCCGCAGCGCTTCTTCGACATCGCATCGAAATCTTCCGGTCAGTGCTGGTCGCTAACGAGCTATTGCCCGTGGCCGGGGCCGGTGCCGACGGCGCCGTCCAACCGCGATTATGATGGCGGCTTCGCGGTGGCGATGATGCTGAAGGATCTGAAGCTCGCCCAGTTCGCGGCGGGCGCGGCCGGCGCCGATACGCCGCTCGGCGGCGCCGCAGAGGCGCTTTACGGCTATCTGGCCGATCATGGCTTCGGCGCGAAGGATTTTTCCTTCATGATCGAAATGCTGCGCGGCAAGCTTGGCGGGCCGCCGTCGGCGAGCGCCTAAACGCTCCAGCTATCCGGCGCGCCTTCGCCGGTGATGCGTGCGACGATCTGCTCGGCGGCGGCGGCCGCATCCGTGCTCGTCGTGTCGATGCGGATCTCCGGATGTTCCGGCGTCTCGTACGGGCTATCGACGCCCGTGAAGTTCTTGAGTTCGCCTTTGCGCGCCTTCTTATAGAGGCCCTTCACGTCGCGCTTCTCGGCTTCCTTGAGCGGCGTATCGACGAAAATCTCGAAGAACTCGCCCGGCGCCATCAGCGATCGGGCGAGATCGCGCTCGGCGCGAAACGGCGAGATGAACGACACGAGTACGATCAGGCCCGCATCCGTCATCAACTTGGCGACCTCTGCGACGCGACGGATGTTCTCGACACGGTCGGCGTCGGTGAAGCCGAGATCGCGATTGAGACCGTGGCGGACATTGTCGCCGTCGAGCAAGACGGTGTGGCGTCCGAGCGAATGCAGCTTCTTCTCGACGAGGTTGGCGATCGTGGACTTGCCGGCGCCGGAGAGCCCGGTGAACCAGAGCACCGCCGGTCGCTGGCCCTTGATGTTGGCGCGCGCGTTGCGATCGACATCGAGCGCTTGCCAATGGATGTTCTGCGAACGTCGGAGCGCGAAGTGGATGAGCCCCGCGCCGACGGTCGCATTGCTCATCCGGTCAATCAGGATGAAGCCGCCGAGATCATGGTTTGCTTCATAAGCCTCGAATGCAATGGCTTGATCGAGCGAGAGATTGACGACACCGATTTCGTTCAGCTCAAATTGCTTGGCCGCGCAGCGTTCCAGCGTGTTGACGTTGACGCGGTGCTTGATGTCGGTGACGGTCGCTGAAACCAGCTTCGCGCCGATCTTCAGCCAATAGGGGCGCCCCGGCAGCAGCGGGTCTTCCGCCATCCAGATGATCTGCGCCTGAAATTGATCGGCGACTTCAGGCGGGTTGTCGGATGCGGCGATCACATCGCCGCGCGAGCAATCGACCTCATCGGCAAGCGTCAGCGTCACGGACTGGCCGGCGACGGCGCTCTCAAGATCGCCATCGGCGGTGACGATGCGCGCGATACGGCTGGTGCGGCCGGACGGCAGAATGCGCACGGCCTCGCCCGGCTTCACGACGCCCGAGGCGATTTGCCCTGCGAAGCCGCGAAAATCTTGATTGGGACGGTTCACCCATTGCACAGGCATGCGGAACGGCGCGCTCTGCGCGCGCGTCTCGTCCAGTTCGACCGTCTCCAGATGCTGCATCAGGATCGGACCGCGATACCAGGGCGTTTCGCTGCTACGCGCGGTGATGTTGTCGCCTTTCAGGCCCGAGATCGGCACGGCGACGAAATCCTTGAGCCCGATCTGGCTGGCGAAGTCGCGATATTCCGCGCAGATCGCGTCGTAAATTTCCTGCGAATAGCCGACGAGATCCATCTTGTTCACGGCCAGCACGACGTGACGGATGCCCATCAGCGAAACCAGATAGGAGTGCCGGCGCGTCTGCGTCAGCACGCCTTTGCGCGCATCGATGAGGATGACGGCGAGATCGGCGGTGGAAGCGCCCGTCACCATGTTGCGGGTGTATTGTTCGTGACCGGGCGTGTCGGCGACGATGAACTTGCGCTTGTCGGTGGAAAAGTAGCGATAGGCGACATCGATGGTGATGCCTTGCTCGCGCTCGGCGGCGAGACCATCGACCAGCAGCGCGAAATCGATCCCCTCGCCCTGCGTGCCTTGCTTTTTGGAATCGGCTTCGAGCGCGGCGAGCTGATCTTCGAAGATCATCTTCGAATCGTAGAGCAGGCGCCCGATCAGAGTGGACTTGCCGTCATCGACGCTGCCGCAGGTGATGAAGCGCAGCAGCGATTTGTGCTGATGCTGATCGAGATAGGCGTTGATGTCGGTGGCGATGAGGTCGGAAACGTGGGCCATCAGAAATAGCCTTCTTGCTTCTTCTTCTCCATCGACGCGGCCTGATCGTGATCGATGACGCGGCCTTGGCGTTCGCTTGTCGTGGCGAGCAGCATTTCCTGAATGATGGCCGGGAGCGTGTCGGCTTCGCTCTCGATGGCGCCGGTCAGCGGATAGCAGCCAAGCGTGCGGAAGCGTACTTTTTTCAGCATGGGCTGCTCGCCCTTGGCGAGCGGCATGCGCTCGTCGTCGACCATGATGAGCGTGCCGCTGCGCTCGACCACCGGACGCTCGGCGGCGAAGTACAAAGGCACGATCGGAATGTTTTCGAGATGGATGTATTGCCAGATGTCGAGTTCGGTCCAGTTCGACAGGGGAAACACGCGAATGGATTCCCCCTTCCGCTTGCGCGAATTGTACAAGCGCCAGAGTTCAGGACGCTGCTGCTTCGGATCCCATCGGTGATTCTCGGACCGGAATGAAAATATCCGTTCTTTGGCGCGGGATTTTTCTTCGTCGCGGCGCGCACCGCCGAAGGCGGCGTCGAACTTGCCGGCAGTCAGCGCCTGCTTCAACGCGTCGGTCTTCATGGTCTGCGTGTAAAGGGAGGAACCGTGGGTGAAAGGAGTCACGCCCCGGGTGACGCCGTCGACATTGGTATGGACGCGAAGATCGAGATGAAATTTGCGCGCCGCCTCATCGCGGAAGCGGATCATCTCGCGGAACTTCCAGGTCGTGTCGATGTGCAGGAAAGGAAACGGCGGCGGCGCCGGGTAGAACGCCTTCAGCGCCAGGTGAAGCATCACCGAGGAATCCTTGCCGATCGAATAGAGCATGACCGGCCGCTCGAAGGTCGCCACGACCTCGCGCATGATGAAAATGGCTTCTGCCTCGAGGCGGCGAAGGTGGGGCAGCGTCGTGGATGACGTGGAAGCGGACATCGACCGTTCAGGGACCATCGGAGCAAGCTTGCCGGCACTGCTGTAGC
>DASZSK010000022.1:0-10982 GCA_035548735.1 Caulobacterales bacterium
AATTCGATTACGTCCGAAGCGCGCTATTTCTGGCCGCAGTTCGGCGACTTCATGATCTGGAACCAGTTGCTGGCGACGCCGGACCAATTCCGCAAGCGCATGGCGCTCGCACTCTCCGAGTTCTTCGTTGTCTCTCTGTCGCCGATCGACGGCTTCTATCCGCCTTACATGATCGCGGCCTATTGGGATTTGCTGACCGCAAATGCCTTCGGCAATTTCCGGACTCTGCTGGAGAAGATCACCCTCAACGCGGCGATGGGGTTCTTTCTCAACACCAAGGGTAATCTGAAAGAAGACCCGGCAAGCGGGCGCGAACCGGATGAGAATTATGCGCGCGAGGTGATGCAGCTTTTCACCATCGGGCTTTACGAATTGAATAATGACGGGACGGAGAAGCTGGATAGCGGCGGCAAGCCGATAGAGACGTATGGCCAAAGCGATATCACCAATCTGGCGCGCGTCTTTACAGGCTACGACTACGATTTCTCGCACACGACCTTCACGCCCGTGTCGTGGGTGAGTTACGCGATTCCGAGCTTCAATTTCGCTGTTGATCCGATGCGCTTCAACGCGGCGGACCATTCCACTCTGGCGGTCGATTTTCTGGGGACGCACATCCCCGCGAACACGCCTGGACCAACGGCGCTGCAGACCGCGCTCGATGCGCTGTTCAATCACCCGAATGTCGGGCCGTTCTTCGGCAAGCAGATGATTCAACGCTTGGTGACGAGCAATCCGAGCCCGGCCTACGTCAACCGCGTGGCCAACGCATTCAATAACAACGGCAACGGCGTTCGTGGCGATCTCAAAGCGGTTTGGCGCGCCATCCTGACCGATTCAGAGGCGACGACACTGCCGGACGCCGGTCAGACGATGGCGGGCAAGTTGCGCGAACCGATCGTGCGATTTGTCTCCTGGGCGCGCACGGCTGGCGTCTCCAGCACGAACGGCAAGTACGAGATCTATGATCTTTCGCCAAGCGATCAGGCGCTGGGGCAAAGCGCGCTACGCTCCCCATCGGTGTTCAACTTCTTCCGTCCCGGCTATGTGCCGCCGCACACGGTGTTGGCCGATAACGATAAGCGCGCCCCGGAATTCCAATTGCACAATGAGACGACGACGGCAGGCACGATCAACTTCTTCGAGTGGATGACGCGCTGGGGCTACAATGACGTGAAGCCCACGTACGCCAATATGCTCTCGATCGCGCACGATCCCACGCAAGTGGTGGCGTACCTCAATCTGCACCTTTGCGCCAATCAGCTCTCCAGCGCGACGACGGCGACGATATCGGGCGCGTTAACGAGCCTCGGCGTTACGGCTTCCAGTTCCAGTGACGCCAAGATGAATCTGCTCTCGAGCGCCTGCCTGCTCGTGCTCAGCTCCCCCGAATATCTGATCCAGAAGTGATCGAGCCCATGTCGCACCATTCCTCACATGACTGGACAAGGCGGGCGATCCTCCGGCGCGCGGCGCAATTGGGCGCCATGGGCGCCGCCACGCCGTTGGCGATGAGTTTTGCGGCGATGGGCGAGGCGGCGGCTTTCGACAATAGCGACTATCGCGCCATCGTGTGCGTCTTCCTGTTCGGCGGCAACGATTTCGGCAACACGCTCATTCCGTACGATCTACCAAACTATGATCGCTACGCTTTGATCCGCGGGGCCGGCCCGGGCCGTACGCGCGGCGGCATCGCCTATGGCCACGATGAACTCACGGCGACGGCGCTGACGCCGCTCGTCCCGCAAACGTTGACGGACGATATCCAATACGCGCTGAACCCGAACCTCACGCGCATCAAGGCGCTGTTCGACGCCGGCAAAGCCGCCGCGCAGCTTAATGTCGGGCCGTTGGTCGTGCCGCTGACGCTGGCGCAATACAATAGCCCGAACCGGAATCTCTATCCGCTGCCCCCCAAACTGTTTTCCCACAACGATCAGCAATCGGTGTGGCAGGCGCTGGGCAGCGAAGGCGCGACGATCGGATGGGGCGGGCGTTTCGGCGATCTCGCGCTCTCAAGCAACGGCAACGCGCTGTTGACCTGCATCTCGGCCGCCGGCAACGCCGTGTTTGTCTCTGGCCAGACCGCGCTGCAATACCAGATCAGCCCGTCCGGCGCGATCAAGATCAACGCGCTGCAAAATCCGCCTTGGGGATCGGCGCAGATCCGCGATGCGCTCAATACCCTCGTCACTCGGACCAGCGCGCACGTGATGGAAAATGAATTCGCCATCGTTACGCGGCGTTCGATCCAGTTGGAGGGCGTGGTCAATGGCGCGCTCGCCAACGTGAACTTGTCCACGGCGTTTGCCGCGAACAATCCGCTGGCGGCGCAGATGCGCATCGTGGCGCGTCTCATCGGCGCGCGCGGCGATCTCGGCGCCAAACGCCAGGTGTTCTTCGTATCGCTCGGCGGTTTCGACAATCACAATCTGCTGATGCAGGATCATCCGGCGCTGATGCAGAAGGTGGATGAGGCGATCGGCGCATTCTATCAGGCGACCGTCGAGTTGGGCGTCGCCGACAAGGTGACGACCTTCACGGCTTCCGATTTCGGCCGCACCTTCGCATCAAATGCGGATGGTTCGGACCATGGTTGGGGTGGGCACCATTTCGTCGTCGGCGGCGCCGTCCATGGCGGGCGCTTCTACGGCGTAGCGCCGCATGTCTCGCTCGATTCCGACGATCAGGTCGGGCAGGGACGCCTCTTGCCCTCGACTTCGGTCGATCAATTCGCCGCGACCTTGGCGCGCTGGTTTGGGGTGTCCGACAGCGAACTCCCAACCATACTCCCCCGCATCGGCAATTTCGCGACAAGCAATATCGGGTTCGTCTAGACGCGTCGCCGCTGCGGCTTGCGGTGGCTGAAAAAAGCCGTCGATCCGTATCGAATTCCTATGCCGGTTTGCGCCATCTCAAGGCGCGTGGGTCGAAGCGAGGTTTGCTCGCCCGGTCCCAGGAGCCGGTTATGGGCGATCTTCTGTTCGTAGGCGTCGGCGTCGGCGCCTTCGCTTTGCTGGCGCTCTACGTGATTGCATGCGGGAGAGCGTGATGAGCTTCGACTATGCGGTCGGCGCGGCCGGCGGTCTCCTTATGCTTGTGTATCTGGTGATCGCGCTGTTGCGACCGGAGAAATTCTGATGACGTGGCAGGGCTGGCTTCAGATTGGGCTTTATATCGGCGTTGTCGTTGTGCTGACGCGTCCGCTTGGCGGCTATATGACGCGCGTGTTCGAAGGCAAGCCGACTTTGTTGTCGCCGGTGCTTCGGCCGATCGAGAAGGCTTTCTATGCGCTGGCGGGGGTCAATGCCAGCAAGGAGCAGGACTGGAAGAGCTACGCGTTCGCGATGCTGGCGTTTCACGTCGCCGGCTTCCTGTTGCTCTATGCGCTGTTGCGGCTTCAACATCTGCTGCCGCTGAACCCGCAGGGATTTGGCCCGTTGAGCGACCATCTCGCTTTCAACACGGCGGTTTCTTTCCTCACGAATACCAATTGGCAGAGTTACGCCGGCGAGACCACCATGAGCAATCTGAGCCAGATGGCCGGGCTCACGGTGCAGAACTTTCTGTCGGCCGCGGGCGGCATCGTTCTGGCTGTCGCCTTCATTCGCGCTTTCGCCCGTTCGCGTGCGGATTCGATCGGCAACTTCTGGGTCGATCTCACCCGCGCCAACCTCTACGTCTTGTTGCCGATTTGCGTGATCTTCGCCTTGTTCCTGGTGTGGCAAGGCATTCCGCAAACGTTGGCTGGCGGCGTGACGGCGACGACGGTTGAAGGCGCCCAACAGCATGTCGCGCTCGGCCCGGTCGCGAGCCAAGTCGCCATCAAGATGCTGGGCACGAATGGCGGCGGTTTTTTCAACGCCAACGCTGCGCATCCGTTCGAGAACCCCAACGCGCTCTCCAATTTCGTCCAGATGGTGTCGATCTTCGCGATCGGCGCGGCCCTCACCAACGTGCTCGGGCGCATGGTCGGCGACGAGCGGCAAGGCTGGGCCTTGCTGGCCGCGATGGGCGTTCTGTTCATTATCGGCGTCGGCGTCTGCTATTGGGCGGAAGCGCAGGCCAATCCTGCTCTGGTCGCCGCGGGGTTGGATCCGAGCGGCGGCAATATGGAAGGCAAGGAAGTGCGCTTCGGCGTGGCCAATTCCGCTCTGTTCGCCGTGATCACGACGGCGGCCTCATGCGGCGCTGTGAACGCCATGCATTCGAGCTTCATGCCGCTGGGCGGTCTCGTGCCGATGTTCAACATTCAGCTTGGCGAGATCATCGTCGGCGGCGTCGGTTCGGGCCTGTACGGCATGCTGCTCTACGTGATCCTCGCCGTATTCGTGGCCGGGCTCATGGTCGGGCGCACGCCAGAATATCTCGGCAAGAAGATCGAGGGGCGCGACATGAAGCTCACCATGCTTGGGCTTCTCTGCGTGCCGTTCGCCATTCTTGCGTTCACAGCGCTCGCGAGCGCGGCGCCGGAATGGCGCACCGCCATGCAGGGTGGAACGGCGGGGCCGCTGAACGCGGGGCCGCATGGCTTCAGCGAGATTCTCTATGCGTATTCCTCGGCGGGTGGAAACAATGGCTCCGCGTTCGCGGGTCTGACCGCCAACTCTCCGTTTTGGAACCTCACGCTTGGCCTCACCATGTTGATCGGACGCTTCGCTATGATCGTACCGATGTTGGCGATTGCCGGTTCGCTCGCCGCCAAGCCAAAGATTCCGGCTTCCGCCGGCACCTTTCCAACGCATGGGTCGCTTTTCGTCGGTCTGCTCGTGGGCGTGATCCTGATCATGGGCGGACTGACCTTCTTCCCCGCGCTCACGCTGGGTCCGATCGCCGAGCAGTTCGCAATGCTGCATGGTCAACTGTTCTGAGGTTTTCGACTATGGCTCGCCAACCCGTCCCTTCGATCTTTGCCGGCGCCATTCTGTGGCCGGCGCTCGGAGACGCATTCAAGAAACTTGACCCGCGTTGGCTCATGCGCAACCCGGTCATCTTCGTCACGGCCGTTGCGGCGCTGATGACGACGGTCTTCTGGGCCCGCGACCTGATGCAGGGCGGCGACGCGGCGTTCTCCGGCCAGATCACGCTTTGGCTCTGGCTCACCGTTCTGTTCGCCAACTTCGCCGAGGCGGTCGCGGAAGGCCGAGGCAAAGCGCAAGCGGAGAGCTTGCGCAAAACGCGCACGGAGACAATCGCGAAACGGGTCGAGGCGGTGCATTCAGCGTCGAGCACAAATGTCGCGGCGCCGGATCTGAAGATCGGCGATTTGGTCGTCTGTGAGCCGGGCGATGTCATTCCTGGCGACGGCGAAGTCGTTGAGGGCGTGGCGACCGTGGATGAAAGCGCCATTACCGGAGAAAGCGCCCCCGTGATCCGCGAGTCCGGAGGCGATCGCTCCGCTGTCACCGGCGGCACGCGCGTGCTTTCCGACCGCATCGTCGTTCGGATCACGGCTGAGCGAGGCTCGTCGTTCCTCGATCGCATGATCGCGCTGGTGGAAGGCGCGGATCGGCGCAAGACGCCGAACGAGATCGCCCTGGCCATTCTCCTGGCGGCGCTGACGATCATATTCCTTATCGCGGTCGGCGCGATCCCCGCCTTTACGTCATACGCCTCCGGCGCGGTCGCTGGCGTCGCCCTGGTTGCTCTGCTCATCGCGCTCATTCCGACGACCATCGCCGGCTTGGTGTCGGCGATCGGCGTCGCCGGCATGAACCGGCTTGTGCGCTTCAATGTGTTGGCCATGTCTGGCCGCGCCGTCGAGGCGGCGGGCGATGTGGATGTGCTGCTGCTGGATAAGACCGGCACGATCACGCTGGGCAATCGGCAGGCCACCGAGTTTCACCCGCTGACCGGCGTGACTGAGTACGAATTGGCCGAAGCGGCGCAGCTTGCCAGCCTTGCCGACGAGACCCCCGAAGGCCGCTCGATCGTCGTGCTTGCGAAGGAGCGCCACGGCCTTCGTCCGCGCGATCCTGCGGAGCACAAAGCTCGTTTCATTGCGTTTTCCGCGCAAACGCGCATGAGCGGCGCGGATTGGAGCGGATCGCGGATCCGCAAGGGTGCAGTCGACGCGATTGTCGATTATCTGAAGAACATGAACGGCGAAGGCTGGACGCCGCCGCCTTTGCTCCAGCAAATCAGCGATCGCATCGCGAGAGCTGGGGGAACTCCGATCGCCGTGGCGGCGGATGATCGCCTGCTTGGCGTGGTCTACCTTAAGGACATCGTCAAAGGCGGCGTGAAGGAGCGTTTCGCGCAATTGCGCTCCATGGGCATTCGCACAGTTATGATCACCGGAGACAATCCGCTCACGGCCGCGGCGATTGCGGCCGAGGCAGGCGTCGATGATTTTCTGGCCCAGGCGACGCCCGAAAAGAAACTCGAACTCATCCGCGCCGAACAAGCCAAGGGGCGCCTCGTGGCGATGTGCGGCGACGGCACCAACGATGCGCCCGCGTTGGCGCAGGCGGATGTCGGCGTCGCTATGCAGACCGGCACGGTCGCCGCGCGCGAGGCCGGGAACATGGTCGACCTCGATAGCGATCCGACCAAGCTCATCGAAATCGTCGGCATCGGCAAACAGCTGCTGATGACGCGCGGCGCGCTGACGACGTTCTCCATTTCGAACGACGTCGCCAAATATTTCGCGATCATTCCCGTGATGTTCGTTGGCCTTTATCCGCAATTGGCCGGACTTGACGTCATGCATCTGTCGAGCGGCCCGGGCGACAAGAGCGCCATCCTTGCGGCCATCATCTTCAATGCGCTCATTATCGTGGCTCTGATTCCGCTCGCCTTGCGCGGCGTGCCGTACCGGCCGGCGCCCGCGGGCCAATTGTTGGCGCGAAATCTAGCGATCTATGGTCTCGGCGGCCTCGTCGCGCCGTTCATCGGCATCAAGCTTATTGACATGTTCATTTCGGCCATTGGCCTTGCTTAGGAGGGCCGCCTTCATGTCCCATCTTCGACCCGCTCTTGTCCTGCTGCTATTGTTCACGCTGTTGCTCGGCGTCGCCTACCCGCTGGCCATCACCGGCGTCGCCGAGGCCGCATTTCCGTCCCAGGCTCATGGCAGCCTCATTGAGCGCAACGGACGCGTCGTCGGCTCCGCGCTGATCGGCCAACAATTCACGCAAGCGGAATACTTTTGGCCGCGTCCTTCAGCGGCGGGACAAGGTTATGACGCGTCCGCATCCTCGGGTTCGAACTATGGCGCAACGGCCAAAGCTTTGGTGGAGCGCGTTCGCGGCGATGTCGGCCGCTTGCGCCAGAGCGGCGTCGTCGGCCCGATCCCGGCTGATCTTGTCACAGCGTCGGGTTCGGGGCTTGACCCCGACATTTCGCCAGCGGCTGCTCGGGTGCAGATCGCCCGAATAGCGGCTGCGCGCGGCGTCAGCGCCCAGCGCGTCGCGGCGCTGGTGGATCACAATACGCAAGCGCCTTTGTTCGGATTCCTTGGCGATCCGGTCGTCAATGTGTTGAAGCTCAATCTTGCGCTCGATGAGGCGGCGCCCAGGAAGCAATAAGGTCCATGTCGCAGACGGAACCGACCCGGCCTTCGCCAGACGCCCTCTTGAAGCTGGTGTCGAAGGAGGGTCGCGGCCGGCTGAAGCTTTTTCTCGGCGCGGCGCCGGGCGTCGGCAAAACTTATGAAATGCTGCTGGAGGCGCACGACAAGAAGCGCGAAGGCGTAGACGTGGTCATCGGCGTCGTCGAGCATCACGGCCGTGAAGAAACGAGAAATCTCCTTGCAGGTTTGGAGATCGTGCCGCGCCGCCACGTCGAATATCGTGGTCAAACGCTGAAGGAATTGGATCTCGAGGCCATCCTGAAGCGCAAGCCGAAGCTCGTTCTGGTCGATGAGCTGGCGCATACGAACGCCGAAGGGCTTCGCCACCCCAAGCGTTGGATGGATGTGCGCGACATTCTCGATGCTGGAATTGACGTCTACACGACCATGAACGTGCAGCATCTGGAAAGCGCAAACGACATCGTCGCAAAAATTACCCAGGTGCGCGTGCGCGAGACCGTACCTGATAGCTTGATGGACATCGCCGACGATATCGAGATCGTCGACATCACGCCGGAGGAATTGCAGCAGCGTCTGCGCGAGGGCAAGGTTTATCCGCAAGAGGCTGCGCAGCGCGCACTTGCGAACTTCTTTAGCGCAGGAAATATCACGGCGCTCCGCGAGCTCGCGCTGAGGCGGGCGGCTGAGCGTGTCGACGAAGCTATGCGCGCGCACATGGCGGAGGTCGGCATCGAGGGCCCCTGGGAGGCCAGCGACCGGGTAATGGCGTGCATTGATGCAACGCCGGCGGCGATGCAAGTTATCCGGCGGGCAAAGCGCTTGTCGGAGCGCCTGCGTGCGCCGTTGGAAGTTGTAAACGTCGTCACGCCGGAATCGGAGCGGACGGCGAAAGCCGCCAGAACCGCTTTGCTCGAAGCCTTCCGTCTGGGCGAGGAGCTGAACGCCAAGACACGCTCGCTGAACGGCGATGATCCCGCGGCGGAGATTCTCGCCCATGCCCGCGATCAAAATATCACGCACATCGTCGTGGGCGCGGCGTCACGACCACTTTGGATCGAGCTGTTCCGCGGGTCGTTGATCCGTCGGCTGGTGCGCGGGGCGGGCGACATCGCCATCGAAATCGCGCCGCGGGAAGAACCGAAGGGAAAGGCGTTGACCGGTGCGATTGCGAAGCCGCTGCCGCTCGGCGATCCCGGCGGTTACGTTGTCGCTTCCATCTTCGTTGCAACCGCCACGGCGTTTGCGAAGCCCATGGACGAAGCGCTGCACCTTCCGAACATCTCGCTTGTATTCGTGCTGGCTATCATCGCCGCCGCTATTCAGTACGGAATGGCGGTGTCAATCTTCGCTGCAATCGTCTCGGCGCTTGCCTACAATTTCTTCTTCATACCGCCGCTCTATACGTTCACGATCGCCGATCCCTCCAACATTTACGCCGTCGTATTTTTCATTGCTATCGGCGTCGCCGTGAGCGGCGTTGCGGCGCGGTCCAGAGCGTTGACGCTGATTGCCCGCCGTCAGGCGAAGCGTGCGAGCGATCTCGAAGGGTTCGCGCGCGGGTTGGTGGGCATGGAGGATGAGTCGCAGATCGCGGCCAGCACGGCGGAGACGATCTCGAAGCTGCTCTTCGCCCGTGTTGTCATGCTTTCGGCGCGTTCGAGCGAGCTGGAAATGATCGCCGAGTCGCCGGGGCCGGAATTGTTGGGCGATGACGATCTGGCGGCGGCGAAATGGGCTTTTTCGCAGCGGCGCGAAGCAGGGCGCGGCTCCGACACGCTGCACGGCGCGCGTTGGCTGTTCGTGCCTGTCCCGGGAGAACGCGGCTTTGTCGGCGTCGTCGGCGTCCGTCCGTTCGATGACGTGGCGCGCCTCGACCCCGATCAAAGGCGCGTGCTTGACTTGATCGTGACCCAGGCCGGCGTGGCGCTCGATCGCGCGCGCTTTCAGCACGAGGCCGCGGACGCCCGGGTCGAAGCCGAAAGTGAGCGATTGAAGGGCGTGCTCTTGTCGTCTGTGTCGCATGACCTACGGACGCCGCTGGCGACGATCCGCACGGCGATCGAGAGCTTGCAGCAATTTGGCGCCAGACATGATGCGGATACGCAGCGCGAGTTGCTGGATACCGCCGCGGCCGAAGTCGGTCGCCTTTCTCGCTTCATCGAGAATTTGATGGAGATGAGCCGGATCGACGCCGGCGTGGTGAAGGCGAAGCGCGAGAGCGTCGAGGTGGCGCATCTCGTGCAGAGTGCGGTCGAACGCGCGCACGCCGCCTTGCAGCGCAAACGCGTGTCGCGTGATGTCTCTGTTGGATTGCCGCGCGTGATGATTGATCCGGCTCTCGCCGAAACGGCGCTGGCCAATGTGCTCGAAAACGCCGGCAAGTACGCGCCTGAAAATTCAACGGTAGCCATCCACGCCTATCGTGAGGGGCGCGCGGTTCTGATCGAGGTGCGAGACGAGGGGCCGGGGTTTCCGCCCATGGCGATCGCCCAGATGTTCGAGAAGTTCGCCCGCGGCGTGGAGGGCGACGGTCGTCCGCCGGGAACCGGGCTTGGCTTGGCCATTGCTAAAGGTTTTTTGGAGGCGCAGGGCGGGTCTATCGAGGCCGCCAATCGTTCGGATCGCTCCGGCGCGATCGTCTCCATTCGTCTTCCAATCCAGGACACCTGAATTGCCAACCGAATCCCAGCGCGTTCTTATCGTGGAGGATGATCGAGGTCTTCGCCTGACTCTGGCGGCCACCCTGAAGGCGGAAGGCTACACGGTCAGCGAAGCTGGAAGCGTCAATTCCGCGCGCGGCGCGATCGCGGAACGAAGACCCGCTCTCATTATTCTCGACCTTGGGCTGCCGGACGGCGACGGGATGATGCTGCTCACGGCGCTGCGCCAGGAGGGCGATCTGACGCCCGTTATCGTCTTGACCGCGCGCGGCGACGAGGCGTCGAAGGTGAAGGCGTTGGATTTGGGCGCCGATGATTACGTGACCAAGCCGTTCGGCGTCGCCGAATTGCTGGCGCGCGTCCGTTCCGCATTGCGTCACGCCGTTCAAATGCGCGGTGCGCCGCCTGTTGTTCAGGTCGGCGGGTTGACGATTGATCTCGCGCGCCGATCGGCAACCAAAGCCGGCGCCGACGTGAAACTATCGCGCAAGGAGTTCGATCTCTTGGCGGAACTTGCCGTCAACGCGGGACGCCCAGTGCCGCACGAAGACCTGTTGCGCGCGGTGTGGGGCGCCGCTGACGCCGACATCCGCTACCTGCGGGTTTATGTCGGCCAGGTTCGAGACAAGATCGAAGACGATCCCCAACATCCGACGTTGCTCGTGGCCGAGCCGGGATTCGGCTACCGGCTGGGATGACGGGTCTTCGCTGTGTTCACGCGCCTGCCGAACATGTGAAGGTGGAGTTGGCGCGACAAACTATGCCCGTGCTTGCTCGCGCAGCGCCGC
>DASZSK010000023.1:0-11895 GCA_035548735.1 Caulobacterales bacterium
CAGTCGTGCGCGCGCGGCGCGGTATGCTTCCTGCACCTGCCGAAAGGCGCCCTTCGGATCGGGCACTTTGACGACATGGGGATCATAGCCCATCAGCCCGCGCATCCGCACGAGCGGCTCCGCCTTCGCCATGTCCAGCGCGGCGTTCAGCGCATTCGCATTCGGAAAGCCGCCGCGATGCAGGCCAACATCTATCTCGAAGCTGACGTCAAGCGGCGCATTGTGCGCGCGCGCCACTTCAACATATGCCGCAAGACGCGCGGGCGTGTCGATCAGCCATTGCGGCCCCGGCGCGCCCTCCCGCCGCCGCGCAATGAACGGGGCGGCTTCGCGCACCGGCAGCGGTTTGCCGAGCAGAAGCTCGGCGTGCGGACGTTGCGCGAACATCTCGTTCAGCATCGCCCCGTTGAACACCATGTAGCGATTGGTCTTCAGCCGCTCCGCGAGCGGATCAAGCAGGCCGAACGCCGGCAGCGATTTCACCACTAGACGGACCGGCAGCTGCGCAGGCGCCAGGGCCGCCGCCGCGGCGTCCGCATTGGCGAGCATGCGCTGGCGATCGACGATCAAGGTCGGATGCGCCAGCCCGGCCTCCGCCAGCGCGCGCGAGAGCGCTTGAAAATAGGCGCTGTGTGCGCCGCCGCGATCGGGCTTGCGCAGCATCATCGCGCCCGCGCCGACGGCGACCGCCGCCCCCGCGCCCAGCATGAGCGCGCGCCGATTGCGGCGCTTTGCTTCATCAGGCGTCTTCACCGAGAAATACCTTCTTCAAATGCCTGTTGAGGAACCGACCTTCGGGATCGAGTTCGCGCCGCAGCGCGGCGGCGTCGTTCCAGTGCGGATAAAGACTGGCGAAATCGCGGGCGCCGAGCGAATGCAGTTTTCCCCAGTGCGGACGCCCGCCGTGACGGCGGAAGATCGGTTCGATCAGCTCGAAAAGGAATTGGTAGTCGTCTTTGTAATACGCGTGCACGGCCACGGAACCGCTGTCCCGCCCATTGAACGGTGAAAGCCAAGCATCATCGGCATGGATTGTGCGCGCCTCGATCGGAAAGAACACGTCGTTGCGATGTTTCTCGATCGTCTCGATCACTTCGCGAAGCGCCGGAATCTGCGCATCGAGCGGCAGATGATATTCCATCTCGTTGAAGCGCACCGGGCGCTCGTTGGAGAGCAGCTTCCAGCCTTCATCGACGGCTTCGGTCGGCGCCATGTCGCCGAACGCCAAGCGCGCGGCCTCGCGCCGCACGCCCGGCGCAAAACCCAACCAATCGCGCAGCGCCTTCAAACTCATAAGCGCGCTGGCGTCCTCATCCGGGCCGCGCGGCATGACGGGGCGATCGGTTGGATCGCAAGCGATGATAACCGCGTAACCCGTGAAGGGCACGCTGTAGAATTCGATGTTGCGATGTTGCGTCTGCAACTCCGGCCATCGCTCCAGCGTCTCGTTGAGATCAGCGACCCAGGTGCGTTTCAAGATGCGCTTCAGCGGCGCATTCTGCAATTCGATCTGCGTGATGACGCCGAAGGCCCCAAGCCCGACACGCGCCGCGCTGAACAGGTCCGCGCCATGTGCGGCGCTGCACTCGACGATCTCCCCGCTCGCCAACGCCAGACGCAACTTCGTCACTTGTCCGTGGAGCGCGCGAAATGCGCGGCCGGTGCCGTGCGTGCCGGTGGCGATGCCGCCGGCCAGCGCTTGCTTGTTGATATCGGGGAGATTGGGCATCTCCTGTCCGATCGCCGCGAGCGCCGGGCCGATGTCGGCCAGGCGTGTGCCGCCCCAGATGGTCGCGCGCGTCTGCGCCGCGTCGTGAGCGACAAGGCCCGTCATGCGGTCGAGCGAAAGCAGCGTGCCGTCGGTGGTGGCGAGGCCGGTGAAGGAATGCCCTGAGCCGACGGGCCTGATCGGCGCGCTTGCGCGCTTCAAAAGACTCGAAAGCTCATCTTCCGAAGCGGGCGCGGCGCGCGCGACCGGATAGGCATGCTCAACGCCGGACCAATTGCGCCACAGCAGACGCCCCTGCGCATCTTGCGAAGGCGGCGAAGGCGGTTCGCGATCGCGCCAGGCCCTGTAGCCGACCGCGCTCGCCGCGCCCACGCCGACGACGCCTGCGGCGCCAAGCAGCACCCTGCGTGACACCATGCGTCAGCCTCCCTTTCCCGCCATGAACGCGATCAGCGCGCGATAATCGTCCGTCGTGCAGGAGAAGCATTGCCCGCCGGCCGGCATGCCGTTGAAGCCGCTGATCGTGTGGTCGAGCAAGGTCGCCTCGCCCTTCGCCCAGCGCGGATCCCATGCCGCGTGATCATGCACGAGCGGCGCGCCGCTATCGGCGCGCGCGTGGCACTCGCGGCAAGCGCCGCGATAAAGCTCGGCCAAGCGCGGATCGCCGGGTGCGGCGGCCTCCGCACGCGCGAGAATCTGTTGCGGCGACAGATGTTCCGGCGCCGGTCCGCAAGCGGCGAGCGTCACGAGAAGGCCCAACACGAAAGCGCGCAAAGCAACACCCTATCTCGACAAACCGTAGTCTCCGTGCAAATATAGTCAAGACTATCTTTTTGGAGCATGCATGGCGCAACGTCGTCGAAAGGCGCAGCCGGTGCAGGCGCGCGCGCAGGCGACGCGTGAACTGCTCATCACCGCGACCGCCGATTTGCTCGGCGAGATCGGCGTGGAGCGGCTGTCGTCCAACCTGATCTGCGAGCGCGCGGGCGTCACGCCGCCGGCCTTCTATCGCTACTTCAAGGACAAGTACGCGGTGCTGGAGGAACTCGGCGTCCGCCTCATGGACGCGCAGAACGAGATCATCTTGCCGCTGCTGGAGCGCGGCGATCTCGACATCTCAGAGAACGACCTCGCCGCCCTGCTGCTTGCGACGATCGAGGTCACCGACGCCTTTCCAGGCGGGCCATGGGTGCTGCGTGTGCTGCGCGCCGTGCCGGCGTTGCAACATATCCGCCTCGCCTCGCATCGCCAGATGAGCGCCGCGATCGCCACGGCCGTGGCGCGGCGCAACGGCGCGCTCAGGATGCAGACCGCGCTGCAGGCGCGGCTTCTGATCGACATGGGCTACGCCGCCATCGAACTGGCCTTCGACGAACCGAAACTGAAGCGCCGGCGTCTCGTGGAGGAAGCCGCGCACGCCCTGTTCGTGCTGGCGAGTGCGATCCGGAGCGCGTAAGTCGGTTCGCGCGCCGCAATTGCACTCAATGCGCGCGATCAGTGCGCACGGGGCGAAAGCAGCGCGCCGAGGCGATCGGGCGTTCCCACTATGCGCTCAAGGTGCGGATAGCGCAGACCGCCGTGATAGTCGATCGACAGGCTTCGATAGTGACCGCCGACCTTGATCAATAGCTCGATGGGATGAGCATCCGCTTTCGCCTCGCTGATCGCGCGTCGCAGGCCGTCGGCGTCGTAGTCAGCGCCGTTGACGGCGATCAGCTTTGCGCCCCGGGTCAGACCTTGGTTGAAAGCGGGCCCATCCCACAGCACTTCGGCGATTTCGTCGTCCTCGCCGACCGAGAAGCCGAGCGAGAACATGAAGTCCGCGGTTTTTCGCTCGCTCTCGATCGCCTTCTGAAAATCCGACCGCTCCTCATTGAAGACGAGGCGATAGCCTGAGCGCGTCAGCCCGTCCAGCGGCGTCGCCGTCGATGTGGCGGTCAACCGCGCGCGCAGAAAGCCGGCCCAATCATACGGCGTGACGCCGTTGAGCGCGGCGACCACGTCGTCGAACCTGTACGCCACCGGCGACCACGCGCCGTCGTGGCCGCCGAAGAAGGCGCGCGCGAAATCATCGAGTGAGCGGCGGTTGTGCGTCCGCTCCCGGATCAGCATATCGACATCGAGCCACAGCAACTGACCCTCGTCATAATAATCCTCGCTGCGCTGCCAATTGGTCCAGCCAAGCGTCGAACCGCCGGCGATGATCGGATCACTTGTCGTATCCTGCAGCGGCCGCCAATGCCGTCCCGGCGCCTGATTGAGTGTCGCGGCGGTGATCGCCAGCGCTTCCAGCGTCTCTGCTCGCGACCACAGACCGGAACGGGCGGCGAGCACATAGCCCCAGAATTGGGTCTGCCCTTCATACACCCAGAGCAATGAATCCTGCATTGGCGTGTTGTAGTTGGCGGTCAGAAGATCGCTCGGGCGGCGATATTTTCCATTCCATGAATGCGTGAGTTCGTGCGCGAGCAGATCGCGCTCTGGAACATAGTCCGACCATTCCGTGAAATAGCCGCCGCCCAACACGTTCTCGCTTGAACGATGATGCTCAAGCCCGCTGTCCGAGAGGCGATCGCTCAGCGTCAACAGAAAATCGTAATGGTCAAAGTGCCGCGCGCCGAACAGCAGGTCGGCCTGACGCACCAAATTGCGATAAAGAGCGATCTGCGCATCGCTCGCGGCGACCTGATCCGGCCGGTCGCCAAACAGATTGAGGAACACGGGCGAACGCCCGCGCGGATCAAGATCGACACGCCGCGCATAGCGCCCCGCGAACAGCGGCGAATCCACCAGCGTCGCAAGATCCGTCGGCGCGAACGTCACCGGCGCGCTCGTCGCCGTTCCGTGACCGAGCGCGGCGGCGTAACTCCAGCC
Organism: Caulobacterales bacterium; assembly: GCA_035548735.1. Taxonomy (GTDB): domain Bacteria; phylum Pseudomonadota; class Alphaproteobacteria; order Caulobacterales; family Aquidulcibacteraceae; genus Vitreimonas. The sequence continues at coordinate 4,604 of DASZSK010000023.1, forward strand.
AGCGGGCAGCGTCACGCGCGTCGCGACATTGATGCGGTTCGCGTAATAGCCGGCTGGGTAAAGCAGCGTTTCATTCCATTCGAGGACCAGCGCATTGGGCGCGGTCACGACATAGCCCTGGCTGCTGTCGGTGGCCGAAACGAACTGAAAGCTCAGATCGAGCGCTTCCGTTCCCGCTGCCGCGTCAACGTGAAACGCCGTCACGTCGACGCTGTCGCGCGTCCACGGCGTCGGCGCGCCATTGGCGGTGATGACAAGTCCCGCAAGTTTCTCGATCTCCCCTCCTGGACGATGCCAGCCTGGCAGCCAGCGCGGAAACAGCAACGTGAGCGGCCCAGCCTGCGCGACGGGAATTCGCTCGCGCACGCGGAAGACGCCGCGCGTCACATCCGTCGCATCGACGTTGAGTTCGATGGTCCCGGGATAAGCGACGTCTTGCGGCGCAGGGATTGGCGCGGGCGTCGGAGCACCCGTCTCTGCCGCTGACGCGCCCACGGCCGAGAGGCACGTGAGAAACAGAAAGGCCGAAACCAGGCTTGAACGCATGTCATTTCCCCCGGCCGCGCGCGCACGCTTCAGCGCAGCGTCTCGTCGACATAGATGGCGGTGCGCGGCTGCGGCGCCGCCGCCGAAACCGCGCCGCGATACATGCCGAGGTCATTGATGGCGAAGCTCGTGTTGCCGGTGGCGTCCATGGCGATGAGCCCGCCGTCGCCGCCGATCGCCCCGACCGACATGATCGTGTCGTGCGCGGCCGCCTCGATGTCCTGATGATTCCAGCGCACGCGGTCGCATACCTGCCGCGCCGCGCTGTCGCGAATAAAGAACTCGCCGGTGCCCGTGCCGGACACGGCGCAATCGCCGTCGCGCGCAAAAGTGCCCGCGCCGACCAAGGGAGAGTCGCCGATGCGCCCCCATTCCTTGCCCGTCAATCCGCCCGTGGAGGTGGCCGCGGCGAGGTGTCCGTTCTGATCCAGCGCGACGGCGCCGACCGTGCCGTACATATGTGTCGGGTTGATCGCGGCATGCTGATCGCGCCGCCATTCGCGCAGCATCTGTTCGCGCTCAGGCGTGTGAAAGTACGAAGGATCCACCTGCGTCAGCCCCTGGGCGCGCGCGAAGGCGTCGGCGCCCTCCCCCGCCAGGAATACGTGCCGCGAATGCTCCATCACCGCGCGCGCCGCGAGGATCGGGTTTTTCGTCGTCGTCAATGCAGCAACGGCGCCGGCGCGCTGGTTGGCGCCGTCCATGATGGCGGCGTCGAGATAGACCTTGCCGTCCGCTGCGATCGCGGCGCCCTTGCCCGCGTTGAAGAGGGGGCTGTCCTCCATGACGACGATCGAGGCCTGCACGGCGTCAACGGCCGCGCCGCCGCGTTCCAGCACCGCCTTGCCTGCATCGAGCGCCTGCACGAGCGCAGAGCGGTACGCCTGCTCCACCGCAGGCGTGAGGTCGCCGCGATCGATCACGCCAGCGCCGCCATGAATGCCGAGCGACCAGCTGACTTGCTGAGCCAGCACGCCATCTCTCACATCATAGGTGTGGATGAAGGCTGCGTTCTCCACCGCCTGCGTGACGACGTTGAAGCGGGTGTTCGGCCCGATCCCCACCACGCGCACGCCCGTCTCGTTGAGCGGCCGACCGGCTGCAAGCCCATGCGTCTCGCCGCCAGTCACCAGCCACGCGTGTTTGTTGGGGTCGTCGGCGTAGAAGTGCGCCGTTCCATCCGTCTCCACCGTCACCGCCGATGATTCATCGATGCCGAGGCCGGCGATCTGCGTGTTCGGCGCGAGCGTGCGCGTTTTGGCGAGAAAGGCGATCAGACGCCCGAGCCGACTGCGCGCGTCGAAATGGCTGTCGGTGAAGATGTGCGCCAGCTGTGGCGAGTGAATGAAATGACCCTCGATCGTCACACCCGGCCCCAGCGGATCGCTGAGCGCGTGTTCGGACGTGATGCTGTCGCCATCCATCGCGCCGTAAAGCCAGGCGCCCTGCACCGCGAGCCCCGCGCTCGTTCCGCCGATCGGCTTGCCCGCCGCAACGGCTGCGTCGATGGCGCGGTTGAGCGGCGTCCCACGCCACATGCGCACGTAATTCGCCTGATCGCCGCCGCCCAGAAAAATGCCGTCGGCGTGTCTCACCGCATCAAGCAAGCGCCGATCGAAAGCGGCGCGGCGATCGCGAAACAGAAACAGGCGGACCGAAGCAAGCCCGCCCACGCTGCGATAGAATTCGTTGTGCGCGTCCGTTGAGTCCGAAGCGCTCAGCACCACGATGTGCCCGTGGCCGGCGTGCGCTGCGAACCAGCGGAAGGCCGCCGTGTTCCAATCGCCGCCCCCGGCGAGAAGAAAGCCGCCCCGAACCGTCCCGGTCGTCGGCGCACTCTCATTCCCGACGGCCTCGGTCTGATAGCCGGGCCCGCCGGTCCAGGCGCTATCCGCCCGTGCGAAACTCGCCGCTCCTGCCCAGGAGATCAGGCCAATTGCCAGAATTCGTACAACCAACGATCGGAACAAAAGCGGCCCCCTTGGCGATGTGCAGCCCCAGATGTGCAAAAAACACGGCCTTGGACAATAGCGTAGAAAGTTCGGGGAAAGTGGCGAGACCAATTGCGGCCAACCAGAAGTCGCGACTAGGCTCGAACCGGCCCGCCGGAAAGCGCGGGCCGCGGGGATCATCTAGGTCGGTCGGGGGAGCTCTCGGTGAAAGCCATACGTTTCGGTCGTCTTTGCAAACTCAGCGTCCTCACCGGATGCAGCGTCATTGGCCTCATGAGCGCGGCTTGGGCGCAGCAGACTTCCCCATCCACGGACACCGCGGCGCCCGAAGAGGAATCCATCGTCGTGCTCGGCTCGCGCATCCCGCGTTCGACCAAGGAAGGGCCAGCGCCCGTCACCACCATTACAGCGGATCAGATTCGCGCCGGCGGCTACGCCACCGTCCCCGACGTCCTCAAGACTGTCGGGCAGAACTCGGGCGAAACGCAATCGCAGCAATCCGGCAACGCCGCCGACTTTTCCCCCGGCGCGGCTGAGGTTGATTTGCGCGGCCTTGGCCCGAACCACACGCTCGTCATGGTCAATGGCCGGCGCGTCGCGGACTATCCGATGCCGTTCAACGGCTCTGCGAACTTCACCGACATCGCCAACATTCCGTTGGGAATGATCGACAACATCCAGATTCTTTCCGGATCGGCGTCGGCGATCTACGGCTCGGATGCGCTCGCGGGCGTCGTCAACTTCCAGCTGAAGGATCATGCCGACTACACCACGTTCGACTATCGCTATGGCTGGACCGAGCATGGCGGGGGCGCCTCGCATCGCTTTTCCGGCTCCACTGGCTTCAATTTCGGCGCACTGCACGGCGTGGTAGGCGGCGAAATCCTCAAGCAGGATCCGATCTACGGCTATCAGCGCAGCCGCCAAGATTCGACGCTCGATGCGCCGGACGGCTCCGGGTACGAGGTCCCGGTTTATAACTGGCAGCGCCTTGATCAGGACCTTTACTACGCGAACGACGCCACACCTGCGCAATGCGCGCTCACAACCGGCACAAATGGCGGGACGACGCATTACGCAATCGACGATTATTACGGCGACGGCGACACCATTCTCGGCGCCTATTGCGGCAGCGAAACCGCGATCGGCTATCGCACCATCGAATCCAAGCACGACGCGGTGAATCTGATCGGTTCGCTGACCTACGACATCAGCGAGCGCACGCATCTCTTCATGGACGTGCAGGTCGGCCATTCGGAGATCGAATTGCTCAAGCGTCCGACCTCGTGGAGCTACGAAGACGAAACCGGCGACGACACCGGCAGCTTCTGGAACAGCTTCGACGACATCGGCGACAATTGGTATCGCATCTTCACGCCGGAAGAGATGGGCGGACTTGGTCGGGCGACGCGGCACGTCGATTCCACCAATTTCACCGTCACGCCGGGCATTCGCGGCGAATTCGGCGCGGACGGAAACTGGAACTACGAGGCCTCGCTCAATTACAGCGTCTACGATTCGAAGGTCCGTTTCCCGCTGATCAATTTCCGCAAGGCGAACGATCTCTTCCTGGGACCGCAGATGGGCGTGGATTCGGGCACGGGCCTGCCGATCTTCGACGCCGACCCGACGCGCTTCTACACGCCGCTGACGCCGGCCGAATACAATTCGATCGCGGAAGACAGCATCTACAAGCCGCGCAGTTCGCTGGGCGTGCTCTCAGCACAGGTGGAGAACAGCCAGCTCTTCAATCTGCCCGCGGGCCCTGTCGGCTTCGCGGCCGTGGTGGAGGCCGGACGCCAGGACTACGATCTCGGCACCGATCCGAAGGCGATCAACCCATACTATTTCAGCTGGATCGACTCGCCCGGCAAAGGCCATCGCACGCACTGGGCGACAGGCGTCGAGTTCAACATTCCCGTCGTGCCCGACGTGCAGCTCAGCGTCGCGGGCCGCTACGATCACTTCAAATATGCGCAGCATGATGTCGGCCAGGGCACTTACAATGTCGGCCTGGAATATCGTCCGTTCGATACGCTTCTGCTGCGCGCCGCTTACGGCACCGGCTTCCGCGCGCCCGATCTGAACTATGTCTACAAGGGCATTGGCTATGTCGAGGGCGGCGATCCCGACTATTATCAATGCCTCAGCGCCGATCCCTCCGCCGACCCGAGCGATTGCGATGACGTGCGCTTTCAGGTGCAGACCAGCGGCTCGAAGGCGCTCAATCCTGAAACAAGCACGTCGTTCAATGCGGGCTTCGTCTGGTCGCCCTCGCATCATTTCGACATCTCGGTCGACTATTTCAAAGTCGATATGCAGGATGTGGTCGAGGACATGGAGGTTGATCCCATTCTTCGCAACGAAGCCGAATGCCGGCTTGGCGACCAGGACATCACCAGCCCGACCTGCCAGGACGCCATTGCGCGCGTCGTGCGCAACACAAGCGGCGACATTCGCTATGTCATCATCAATCCGATCAACCTTGCTGAAGAATCCACTTCCGGCATCGACGTCTCGGCGCATGTCAACTTCGATACGCCGCTCGGACTTCTCGCCCTCTCCGGCAACTACACCCACGCGTTCGACCATACCTTCGTGCGCTTCGCCGGCGACGCCGAGCTCAACAAGCTCGCTGTCGATTCCGACTATTACATCCCGCGCGACAAGGCTTCGGCGAGCATCAATCTGAGCACGGGCGGGTGGCGCTTCAATGTCGACGCCAACTACATCAGCCGCCTGCCCAATTACGACGAAGACGCTTGGGTCGACAGCTACACGACCTACAACGCCTCGATCGCCTACGACATCACGGATGATCTCACGGCCTCGCTTGCGGTCGTCAACGCCCTCGATACTGCGCCGCCGCACGATGATACCTGGGTGAGCTACCCGTACTACAATACGAGCTGGTACGACGGCATTGGCCGCTCGGCTTTCCTGGAGCTGACCTACAAGCTGCACTAGCGCCGCCGCCCCTTGCGAAGGAACGACGGCTCGGCGGCTAGTGCGCGTGCGCGCGCACCTGCGCCATGAGCGCGGCGATATCGCGCCGACGGCCGTTGTCCGCCACTTCACGACCGGGACGGGGCGGCGCGGCTTGCGCGCGCTCAAGATAGGTCGCGGCGTGCGCGTAATCGTTTCCGCGGATCAGGAAGTCGGCCATAAAATAATTGGGCTCGATGCCGTTCGGATTCATCCGCAAGGCGCGCTCCAGATATTCGCGCGCGCGATCGCGATTGCCGAAGCCCAGCGGAAAGCCCGGCACCTGATAGTAAAGCGAACCCAAGCTCGAATAGATGGAGCCATCGCCCAACGCGTTGGGATTGATGCGTTCGGCCTGCAGAAGCAGGTCGCGCGCGCGATTGACCTTTCCCAGCGCGCCGAGGCCGCCTTCGACGCCCGCCTCGGAACTTAGGATGATCGCTTCCCACACCAGCGGCTCCGCGGCCCCGGCGTGCGCGCGCGCAAGCTGATCGGACTGCGCATCAAGGCGCTGCAGCTCCGTAAGCTTTGCGTCGTTCCCGGTGATCTCGAACTGCGCATGATCCCAGGCGTGTGCGAGGGCGGCGATCTGCTGGTCGGTTTGGGGATCGGCCGCCGCCGGGCTTGCAAACGCCATCGCCAGAGCCAGCGCCGCAACTGCACTTTTCCACATCTCGAACCTCCTAAACGATAAACAATTTTGCGGCGCGCTGGTCATTCGCCGCGAGCGCGCCATCGACGAACGACGGGGCGAGCGCGTTGACGCGCACGAACAGCGACTCCGGAAATCCTAGATATGCCTCGCGCTCGCAGCGCGTGATCGCCTTGACGATCCGCCGCGCGACGCGCTTCGGATCGTCCATATGCATCTTGGTTTGCGCCGCAAAATCGCGCACGAGCTGCGAATTGAGCGGCGTGTTCACCGCGCGCGGCGCCACATAAATGACCCTGACGCCGGAACCGGCGAGTTCGCGCCGCAGGCCCTGACTGAGCCCGTGCAGACCGGACTTGGAGCTGGAATATGTGACGAAGTGCGCGAAATTGATCGAGCCGAAGATCGAGCCGACATTGACGATGCGCCCGTGTCGTCGCGCCTTCATGCCGGGAATGACCGCCTGAGCAAGCCGCGCCGGCGCGATCAGGTTGACCATATAGGTCGCCAGCATCGCCGCGTGGTTCTGGCTCACGAACGGGCCGAAATGCTGGATGCCCGCAAGATTGATGAGAATATCCCACGGCTCGCTCGCGACCTCCTCCGCCAGCGCTTCCAGACCCTCCGTCGACGAAAGATCGCCGCGAATGAGACGCGCCTCGTAGGGCAGCGTCTCCGACCGGTCGATGACGGTGAGCTCGGCGCCGGCCTTGATCAGCTGAGCGGCGATCAGCGAGCCCAGTCCGCCCGCGCCGCCCGTCATGAGCACGCGCTCGCCCTTAAGCCGCACGCGGCGCCCCCCGTTGATGCGGGATCGAGCGGAACACGTCGGCAAACAGCACGAACATGCGCTGCGCCACCTGTACGATCGCCTGCTTATCCGCTTCGAGCATCACCTTCTCCATAAGGCTCTCGAAGAACTTCATGTGCTCCTGGTCCAAAGCGCCGTGCGAAGTCAGGTAGCGAAACGCTGTCGGCGGCAATTCAAGCGCTTGTTGAACAGCGCCGGCGCCGCGCGAAGCGAGCATCACGCTGGTCGATTCCAGCACGTAAACCATGCCGAAGAAGCCCATTGGATTGACGCGATTGATGTAGTCGTAGGCGTACGCCACCATCAGCTCGGTCGCCATGCGCGGTTGAGCCGTGCGGGCGGCCTC
>DASZSK010000024.1:0-23105 GCA_035548735.1 Caulobacterales bacterium
TCCGGGCCGGTTTCGCTCACGGTTCCTGCCGGCGCCAATACCGGCATGGTGCTGAGATTGAAGGGAAAAGGCGCCGCCGGCGGCGACCAATTCGTCCGCCTCCTGGTGATGCTGCCGGAGGGCGGCGACGAGGAGCTCAAGAAGTTCGTCAAGAAGTGGAAGGGCCGCGACTACAGCCCGCCCCGGCCGAGCTGACGCCGGCCAACTGCAATTCCCCTAGCGGGAGAAGCCCATTCAGGCCGCATTCACGGCGGGTGCTTTAGAACCGTCGGCGTTATGTGGGCCAAACAAGCTCTCCTCTCCCTCCTCGTGGGCGCCGCGCTGGGCGCGCCGCTGGCGGCGGACGCGTGGGGGCAGGGGCGTCACCGCGATCGCGGCGATTGGGGGCAACCGGCGTCGGTCGAGCCCAACTGGAACCAACCGCCGCGAGGCGATTATCGCGATCGCGACGAGCGCCAGCAGGAAGCGCGCATCATTTCCGTGCGTGAGGCCGCGGATCGGGTCCGCGGCGCGGTCGGCGGCGGCGAGATGATCGGCGCTTCCCTGGAGGGCCGGGTCTATGTGTTGCGCTGGCGCTTCCCGAACCAGTCGGTGGAGGATATCCGCGTGGACGCGGTGAGCGGCCAAGTCTATCGCTAGGGACATCCATGCGTCTGCTTGTAGTCGAAGATGACAAGAACCTGCGCGAGCAGCTGAAAGGCGCGCTCGAAGACGCAGGCTATACGGTCGACACCGCCGACAATGGCGAGGACGGTCAGTTCCTCGGTGAAACCGAGCCGTATGATCTCGCCATCCTCGATCTCGGCTTGCCGAAGGTCGACGGCCTCTCCGTGCTGAAGGCGTGGCGCAAGGAGGGGCGAGCGATGCCCGTACTCATCCTGTCCGCGCGCGACCGCTGGAGCGAGAAGGTCGAGGGGCTCGATCTCGGCGCCAACGATTATCTCACCAAGCCGTTCAACATGGCCGAGCTGTTGGCGCGCGTGCGGGCGCATGTGCGCCGGCAGACCGACGTCAAATCCGCCGTGCTCGAAGTTGGCGATCTCCGGCTCAATTCGGCGACCGGCCAGGTGACGGTGAATGGATCGCCAGTGAAACTGACGGCCTATCAGTACAAGGTGCTCGATTATCTGATGCACCACGCTGGCCGCATCGTCTCGCGCATGGAGCTCACCGAGAAGATCTACAGCCAGGATCATGAGCGCGACTCGAACACGATCGAAGTGTTCATCGGCATCCTGCGCCGCAAGATCGGCTCCGACCGCATCATCACCGAAAAGGGTCTGGGCTATCGGCTCGTCGATCCCGCGGCCGAGCCGCAGTGAGCGAAGAGACCGCGGCAACGCCTGCGGCGTTCGGAGCGGGCGTTCCCTTTATCAACAGCTTTCGTCGGCTGATCCGCCGTTCGCTTGCGGCGCGTCTGCTCACAGTGGCGATCATCAGCGTCGTCGGCCTCGTCCTCGTGGGCGTCGTGGCGCAAGCGCAATTCAATAAGCAGCTCACGCGCCTCTTGATCGATCCGGAGATCAGCGGCGTCGCCGATAATCTGATCGCGACCTCCGGGCCCGGTCTCTCCGGTCAAATCGCGCTGCAGGACATCCCGTTCGATCCGCGTTACCAGCGCCCGGCCAGCGGGCGCTATTTCGAGATCGCGCACATTCGCGACGATGGCGCGCTCGACGTGCAGGTGATCTCGCCGTCGCTGTTCGACGTGACCATCGGGCTCGATCCCGCGGTGGTGGCGCAATTGGTTCGCCCCAATGCCGGCAGCGGACCGCAATATTTCGACATCGCCAAGGGACCGGACAAAGACCCGCTGCGCGCCATCGCTCGCGTGACGCAAATCCCGCAATTGCAGGGCCGCTATCTCTTCCTCGTCGCGGTGTCGCCGCGCGACACCATCGCGCCGGCGGCGACGCTGGTGAGCATCGCCTTCGCCGCCTTCGTGGCGTTTTGCGCGCTGATGGTGGCGGCGGTGACGATCATCCAAATTCGCGTCGGGCTTGAGCCGATGAGCCGCTTGCGGCGCGACATCGCTGACGTTCGTCGCGGGCAAAAGGAGCGGCTGACCGGTGAATACGCCGCCGAACTCGCGCCGGTGGCGGAAGAACTGAACGCGCTGATCGAGCACAATCGCGAAGTGGTGGAGCGTGCGCGCCGCCACGTCGGCAATCTCGCCCATGCGCTGAAGACGCCGATCGCGGTGCTGAAGAACGCCGCCGGCGAAGGCGCGGGCGGCGAAAACGTGATGAAGCAATCGATCGAGGAAATGGAGAGCTTCGTCGAACGTCAGCTCCGCCGCGCCCGTGTCGCGGCGCGCGCCGAGGCCAAGGCCGGGCCGCAGGCGACGACGATCGGCTATCGCACGCCCGTGAAGCAGAACCTTGAAGACCTCATCTTCATGATGGAGCAGAAGTACGACCACGTGAAAGCGCTCGACATCCAGCTCGAGGCCGACGCCGACGTCACCTTCCGGGGCGAGCGCGAAGACCTGCTGGAGATGGCCGCGAACCTGCTCGACAACGCCTGCAAGTATGGCAAGAGCGAGATCGTCGTCCGGCTCGTGCCGCCGGCCAGCGATGACGGACTGATGGAGATCGTGGTCGAGGACGACGGGCCGGGGTTGTCCGAGGCGCAGGTGGCGCAGGTGCTGGCCGCGCGCGGCACCCGGCTCGACGAGGCCGCCCCCGGGCAGGGCTTGGGGCTCTCCATCCTCAAGGAAACCGTCGACCTTTACGCTGGACAGCTCCTGTTCGAGCGCAGCGCGCTGGGCGGGCTGAAAGCCCGACTGCGGCTTCCGGCCACGGATTGAGCCGGCTCAATCGCCACTGCGGATGAGATGCGCTAAGCGGGGGCGATGGCGCCCGCCTTCATCGTTCTCCTGGCCGCAGCGATCCTGACCGCCGCCGCGGCGACCTGGGTGCTGCGCGCCTATCGCCGCGGCGAAAGCGGTCCTGCGCCCCGCGCATTGCCGGCTCTGCTGGCGACCATGGCGGCTGGCGTGTTCGCAGTGGGGCTCTATCTCGCGATCGGCAGACCGGACCTTCCGGACCAGCCGTACAAGCAGCGCATGGAAGCGCTGCATCACCGCGATCCCAACACCTTCACGCTCGAAGAGGCGCTTGCCGTGCTGCACGAAGCGGCGCGCGCCAACCCCAACGATGCGCGCCCGCAACTATTCACGGGCAGCCTGCTGCTGCAAAGCGGACGCGCGGAGGAAGCCGCGCGTGCTTACGATTCCGCGCTGCGGCGCGATCCCACTTCCGCCGAAGCCATGATGGGGCTTGGGCGCGCCATGGTGGCGGTTGACGGCGGGCGCGTTTCGCCGGATGCGCTCAAGCTGTTTCAAGGCGCGGCCGCAGCCTCGCCGCACGATCCCGCGCCGTGGCTTTATCAGGCGATGGCGGCGATGCAGTCGGGCGATCGCGCGGGCGCGCAGAGCGCATGGGCGCAGGCGGTGTCGCGTATGGCGCCCGACGATCCGCGCCGCGCCATGGCCGCGCCTTTCGGGCAGGGAGGCTAAGATGCGTCGCCGCGATCAGCGTCTCCTTCTCATCGTCATCGCCGGCGCTGTGCTGTCGCTGGCGGTGGCGCTGACCCTCATCGGGCTGAAGGATTCGGTCGTCTATTTCGTCGCGCCGTCGGAGATCGCTCAGAAGGCGCACGCCGGGCAGCGCCTGCGTTTGGGCGGACTGGTCGTGCAAGGCAGCCTGCATCGCGATGCGGGCGGCGTGACATTCGCCGTCACCGACGGCGCCGCGCAGACCGAGGTGCGCTATGATGGCGTTCTGCCCGATCTCTTCCGCGAAGGTCAGGGCGTGATCGCCGAAGGCGTGTGGCAGCCGGGCCAGCCGTTCCAGGCCGCCCGCGTGCTCGCCAAGCACGACGAGCGCTACATGCCGCGCGAGGTGGCCGAGGCGCTGAAGAAGCGCGGCGAATGGCGCGGACCGCAATAGCAGCATGATCCCTGAACTCGGCCTTTTCGCCGCGATCCTGGCGCTGACGCTCTGCCTCGCGCAGGGCGTCCTCGGTTTGAGTTTCGCGCGCGCCCGCGTTTCGGCGGCCGCCGCAGCATGCGCGCAGATGGCTGCGCTCATGGTGCTGGTCGCCTTCGTGTGCCTGATCACGGCCTATGTGCGCTCGGATTTTTCCGTCGCCGTGGTCGCCGCCAATTCACACACCGACAAGCCGCTCATCTACAAGATCGCCGGCGCGTGGGGAAACCACGAAGGCTCCATGCTGTTGTGGTGCTTCGTCTCTTCCGTGTTCGGTGCGGTGCTGTCGCTGACGCGCGGCGACCAAAGCGAGAGCCTCTGGCGCAAAGCCGTCGGCGTGCAGGGCTTGGTGACGGCCGGCGCGCTTGGCTACACGATCTTCCTCTCCGACCCCTTCGCGCGGCTGTGGCCGGCGCCGCTCCAAGGGGCGGGACTGAATCCGCTGCTGCAAGATCCCGCGCTCGCCGCGCATCCCCCGATGCTCTATCTCGGTTATGTCGGCATGAGCGTGCCGTTCTCGCTGGCGATCGCCGCGCTGCTCGAAGGACGCGCCGATCAAGCCTGGGCGAAGGCGCTGCGGCCGTGGACTTTGATCGCCTGGACCTGCCTTACGCTTGGCATCGCACTCGGCTCTTACTGGGCCTATTACGAATTAGGCTGGGGCGGCTGGTGGTTCTGGGACCCCGTCGAAAACGCGAGCTTCATGCCCTGGCTCGCCGCCTGCGCGTTGGTGCATTCCGCCATCGTCACCGAACGCCGAGGCTCGCTCGCGAGTTGGACCATTCTGCTCGCCATCCTCGGGTTCGGCTTCGCTTTGCTCGGCACGTTCCTGGTGCGCTCCGGCGTGCTGACATCGGTGCACGCATTCGCCGTCGACCCCAAGCGCGGCATTGCCGTGCTTGTCTTGCTTGGCGTCGCTTTGGGCGCGGGCTTTGGCTTATACGCGTGGCGCGCGCCGAAACTGGCGAAGCCGTCGGGCTTCGCCGCGCTGAGCCGCGAGAGCCTGCTGGTGTGGAATAATTTTGGCCTCGCCGTGGCCGCGGGCGTCGTGCTGATCGGCACGCTCTATCCGCTGCTTGTGGAAGCGGCGGGCGGCGGTCTTATTTCGGTAGGTCCGCCCTTCTTCAACATCACGGTTGGGCCGCTGCTCGGGCTGTTGTTCCTAGTGCTGCCGCTCGGGCCGATGCTGTCGTGGCGCAAGGGCGATTTGGCGTCGCTCAAGCGCGTGCTTCCGGCGGCGCTTGGCGGCGTCGTTACGCTCGCCGCTGCGCTTTGGCTGGCGCATGGTCGTGCATGGCCGGCGATCGGGCTTGCGATCGGCGTTTGGCTCATCCTCGGCGGCGTTGTGTATCTCTGGACGCGCGCCAGCCGCGGCGGCGGCTTCAAGTTGCTCGCGCTGCCGCTTGCGGTGTGGTCGATGAGCGCGGCGCATATCGGCGCTGGCGTGCTGACGCTGGGGGCGGTGGCCGAGACCGCGTTCCGCATGGAGTCCGCCGCCAACATGGCGCCCGGGCAGACCATCGATTTCGCCGGCCATCGTGTGACGCTGATGGATGTGGGCGAGGTCGAAGGCCCGAACTATTCCGCCGAGCGGGGCGAGTTCCGCGTCGAGCACAATGGCGCCGCGCAAGCGCTTTCCGCGGAGCGGCGCTTCTATCCGACGTCGTCGATGCCGACGACGGAGGTTGGCATTCTTTCTACGCTCGAAGGCGATTTCTATCTTGCGCTTGGCGACGTGACGCGCAGCGCCGGCGGCCCGCAGACCTATTCGGTTCGGCTCTATTACAATCCGCTGCTGCAATGCATCTTCCTGGGCGCCGGTCTGATGGCGCTCGGCGGCGTGCTGAGTCTCGTGGCGCTCGCGCGCCGGAGGACCGCGACACCATGAGCCTGCTTCTCATCCTGGCGCTGGCGACCGCGCCGATGGCCGATCCCACACAGGAGGCGCGGGCTCAGGCGCTCGAAAACGAGATTCGCTGCGTCGTCTGCCAGAACGAGCCGATCTCCCAATCCACGGCCGACATCGCCGTCGACATGCGCCGCCTGGTGCGTGAGCGGATCGCGGCGGGGGACAGCGACGAACAGATCCGCAGCTTCTTCCGTGAACGGTATGGCGATTTCGTACTGCTCCGCCCGCCCATGGACCCGCGCACCTGGGCGCTCTGGGCGGCGCCGCTGGCGCTGGCGGCCTTTGGGCTGATCGCGGTTTGGTCCTCCAGCAGGCGCAAGCCGGGCGCAGAGGCGCTGGCTCCCGAAGAAGGCGAGCGTTAACACCTGGACAGGGAAGCTAGCCCTCGCGGCGACTTCGCCGCACGGTTCCGCCCGATTCCATCGCAACTTTGCCTAAAACCACCCATATGGGCGTGGAACGTTTCGGTCTGCCTGGGGACTTCATGTCCGGTTTGAAATCGGCTTGAAAGCCGCTCAGGTGGAGCGTCCAATAAGAAACCGCATCGAGGCTGTTCATGTCTGAGGTTCCCGCCAAGTTCTTCCACCGCACGCTCCTGGCCGGGGCGGCGAGTCTGGCCTTGCTGGTGGGCGTCGCGGCCGCGCCGGCAGTCCTCTCGCTGCACGCCAACGCTCAGGAGATCACCCCGTCGCAGACGGCGGTCACGCCCCCGGGCTCTGCGCCGATGAGCTTCGCCGACCTGATCCAGCACGTCCGCCCGGCGGTCGTCTCGATCCAGGTGCGCCAGCGCCCCGACGCCGCACAAGACGCCCAGGCCGAAGGCTTGCCCCCGGGCTTCGAAGATTTCTTCGGCAATCGCGGTCCGAACCGCCCCGGTCCCGCGCCCATGGCGCTGGGTTCGGGCTTCTTCATTGGTGAAGACGGCACCATCGTCACCAATCACCACGTGATCGACGGCGCCGAGCAGATCACCGTGAAGACGAGCGATGGCCGCGAACTGCCGGCCGACATCATCGGCTCGGATGAACTCACCGACCTCGCTGTTCTGCGCGTCCGCGGCGGCGGGCACTTCCCCTTCGTGCGCTTCGACACCGACCCGGACGTCCGCGTCGGCGACTGGGTCGTCGCCGTCGGCAATCCGTTTGGCCTCGAAGGCACGGCGACCGCCGGCATCGTCTCGGCCATGGGCCGGCGCGACGCGGGTAGCTCGTCTTATGTCGACTACATGCAGATCGACGCGCCGATCAATCGCGGCAATTCCGGCGGTCCGACGTTCGACCTGCGCGGCCGCGTGATCGGCGTGAACAGCGCCATCTTCTCGCCGACCGGCGGCAATGTCGGCATCGGCTTCGCCATTCCGGCCGACACGGCCGCACGCGTCGTCACGCAATTGGAGCATGGCGGCCGGGTCGCCCGCGGTTGGCTCGGCGTCACCATTCAGCCGCTGGATGACGACATCGCCCATAGCCTCGGACTGCCGAACACGCACGGCGCGCTCGTCGCCAACGTCACGCCGGATGGTCCCGCGCAGCGCGCCGGCATCCAGCAGGGCGACGTGATCCTGCGTCTCAACGGCCACGACGTGTCGGACTCGCGCGAGTTGACCCAACTTGTCGGCGCCTCCGAGATTGGACATCCGGCGCAGCTCGATATTCTCCGCGCGGGCCAACGCCGCACGCTCAGCGTCCGTCTGGCGGAGCGTCCCTCGGAGCAGCAACTCGCCAGCGCCAACGGTCCGCGCACCACGCCGGATCAAGACTCGGGCAAGCCTGATGCGGGCTCGCAATCGGCGGCTTTGGGCGCTTCGGTGCGTGCATTGTCCGCGGATGATCGCGCACGGCTCAACATCGCCGCCAATGAAGGCGGCCTGCTGATCACCGATGTCGATTCGAACAGCGACCTCGCCGAAAAAGGCGTGGGGCCCGGCGACGTGATCCTGCAAGCTGGCGGCCGGGCCGTTCGCACCTCGCAAGATCTCGCGTCCGCCGCGGACGCAGCGCATCGCGCGGGACGCCCCTTGTTGCTGCAAGTGCAGGGCCGGAGCGGTCAACGCGGCTATATCGCCGTCAATGTCGGGGCCGGCTAACACGGAGACCGCGGATGCGCGTGCTATTGGTCGAGGACGACGCCGATATGGCGGAGAGCCTGCGCTCTTCGCTAAAGGACGATGACCACGAGGTCGAACTGGCGAGCGATGGCGAGGCCGGCGAAGAACTCGCGCTCAACGGCGGCTATGACGTCATCGTCCTCGACCGCATGCTGCCGAAGAAG
This sequence comes from Caulobacterales bacterium, assembly GCA_035548735.1. GTDB lineage: Bacteria > Pseudomonadota > Alphaproteobacteria > Caulobacterales > Aquidulcibacteraceae > Vitreimonas. The sequence continues at coordinate 8,173 of DASZSK010000024.1, forward strand.
CAAGGCGTTTCGATCGTGCGCGAACTGCGTCAGCGCGGGGTCTCCACGCCCGTGCTGATTCTCTCGGCGCTGCACGACGAAGATCATCGCGTCGAAGGGCTGAACGCCGGCGCTAACGACTATCTCGGCAAGCCGTTCTCCACCCGCGAACTGCTGGCCCGCGTCCGCGCGCTCTGGCACGGGCGCGATCGCGAGCCGCAAACCAAGCTGCAGGTCGGCGGCCTGGAGATGGATTTGCTCGCCCGCACCGTGAAGCGGGAAGGCAAGAAGGTCGATCTGCAGCCGCGCGAGTTCCGGCTGCTCGAGTATCTGATGCGCAACGCGGGACAGACCGTGACGCGTAAGATGCTGCTCGAGAATGTCTGGGACTATCACTTCGATCCGCAGACCAACGTCATTGACGTGCACATCTCGCGGCTGCGCTCGAAGATCGATCGCGACTTCGCGCAGACGCTGCTGCACACCGTCAGAGGCGCGGGCTATCGCCTCGAAGCATGAGGCCCCGCCTCGAGGCGCTTCTCCGTACGACGACGTTCAGGCTCGCGCTGGTGCAGGCGGGCGTGGTGTTGTCGTTCGTCGTGGCGCTTCTGGCTTACGTCTACATCGCCACCGCCGGCCAGCTCATCCGCGATTCCGATCAGGCGGTTGATCAGGAATACCTTTCGCTCGAACGCGCCTATGCCGAAGGCGGCATGCGCCGGCTCAACCAGGAAGTGATCGAGCGCGCGGCGCGGCAGGGCCCGATGCTCTATGTGCTCGCCAACGCCGACGGCACGGTGGTCGCCGGCGATTTTCAGCATCTCGGCAAGCTGCCGGGCGAAACGCCGGAGCGCACCGATTTCGGCTTCGATCGAATCGATGACGCCGGCGCCGTAACGCGCGGACGCGCGCGCGGGCGCTTGGGGCGTTTGCTCAATGGTCCGATCCTGATGGTGGCGCGCGATCTGGGCGACAGCGCCGTGATCGCTGGGCGGATCACGCGCGTGCTGTGGACCGTGGCCATTCTCGGCCTCGTGCTGTCGGTGGCGAGCGGACTCATCGCCAGCTGGCAGGCGGCGCGTCGCGCCGAAGCGCTGTCGACGACGGCGCGCGACGTGATGGCGGGCGACCTTTCGCGGCGTGCGCCGACGCGCGCGGGCGGCGACGAGTTCGACGCGCTGGCCGCGGACATCAACGGCATGCTCGATCGGCTGGAGCAATTGGTGCAGACGACGCGCACCGCTGGCGACGCCATCGCGCACGATCTCAGGTCGCCGCTGACGCGCTTCCGGCAAAAGCTCGAAGCCGCGCTCGAAGAGCCGCCCGACACCGAGAACGATCGCGAGGCGCTCAAGAAGGCGCTGATCGAAGCCGACAACCTGCTCGACATGTTCGCCAAGGTGCTGCGCGTCGCGCGCGTCGAATCCGCCGGCAACTGGCGTTTCGAGCAAGTGGACGTCACCGACATCGTGCGCGAGTTGGCGGAATTTTATCAGCCGGCCGCGGAGGAAATTGGCCTCACCTTCGGCAGCCAGATTGACGAGGGGCTCGCCGTGCGCGGCGACCGCGGGCTGGTCACGCAGGCGCTCTCCAACCTGATCGAGAACGCGCTCAAATACACGCCTATCGGCGGACGCATTGAGGTGCGCGCCAGCAAGCGGCGCGATGGGCGCATCGAACTCGCTGTGCTCGACAACGGTCCCGGCGTGCCGCCGGACGAGCGTGATCGCGTGATGGAGCGGTTTGTGCGGCTGGAGACCGCGCGCTCGACGCCGGGCGTGGGCTTGGGGCTCAGTCTCGTGGTTGCGGTGGCGCGGCTGCACAAGGGCGGCCTGCAATTGCGCGACGGCCTGGGCGACGCTGGAAGGCCCGGGCTCACGGCCGCCTTGCTGCTGCCAGCCGCGGAACCCGCGCGCGCAATGTTTTAAGGGCGCGTTCTGCTATAGCGGAGCGAATGTCGATGCTCGCTCAAATCGGTCCGGCCTTGGCGCCTGAGGGCGCCGCGGCCCCCTTGTCGGGTTCGCCATGGGCCGCGGCCTCCGCCAGCGCCAAGGCGAACGCGCATTATCTCGGCCGGCTGATGCAGCGGCGCGAGGATTTGCTGTGCGATGCGGACGAGAGCTGGCCGCAGCGTCTGCTTGACGAAGCTCTGCGCGCGGCTGCGGCGATTGCGGCCGATCCGCCCGAACTGGACGAGGGGATGCGCGCATTGCGCCGCGCCAAGGACGCGGTGCACCTCGGCGCCGCCATCGCCGATCTCTCCCGGGTTTGGGCGCTCGATCGGGTGACGGCGGCGCTCACCGACTTTGCCGATGCTTCGCTGCGCGCAGCGCTTGCACTCGCCGTGCGTGAGCTTACGCGACGCGGCGAGATCGTACCCGCGGCCTGGGCGAACGAGGACGGGCCGGCGCCCGGCTTCGTGCTCATCGCCATGGGCAAGATGGGCGCACACGAACTCAATTATTCGAGCGACATCGATTTCTCCGTCTTCTTCGATGCGGAAGCGCTGGCTGGCGCGCAGGTGCGCGAACCCAGGGTGCTCGCCGTGCGTCTCGTGGCGCCGCTTGTGCGGGCGCTGCAGGAGGTGACGGCGGACGGCTACGTCTTTCGCACCGATTTGCGCTTGCGCCCGGATCCCGGCTCTACGCCGGTCGCGGTTTCGCTCGACATGGCGGAGCGCTATTACCAATCGCTCGGGCAGAATTGGGAGCGCGCCGCCTTCATCAAGGCGCGCCCCGCCGCCGGCGATGTGAACCGCGGCCGCGCGTTCCTCGACGATCTCGCGCCTTTCATCTGGCGCAAGCATTTGGATTTCGCCGCCGTCGCCGACGTGCACTCGATCAAGCGGCAAATTCTTTCCACCCACAAAAGCGCAGAACTTGCCAGCGCGGTGTTCGATGTGAAGCTGGGTCGCGGCGGCATTCGCGACATTGAGCTGTTCGCGCAGACCCAACAGCTCATCTTGGGCGGACGCAACAAGGCGCTTCGGGCGCCGCGTACGCTCGACGCGCTCGAAGCGCTGGCGAACGCCGGCGCGATTTCGGCGGAAGCGCGGCGCGTGATGAGCGAGGCCTACGTCTTTTTTCGGGAAGTCGAGCATCGCATTCAGATGCTGGAGGACGCGCAGACGCATAAGGTGCCGTCGGAAGCTGATACACGCGGGCGCCTCGCCGCGCTGTGCGGGTTCGGCTCATTGCACGAGTTCGAGAAGGCGCTGGTCGCGCGGCGCGCGCTGGTGGCTGAGATTGATCACGCGCTGTTCGGCAAGAGCGAGAGCCTCGCCGATCCGATGGGCAGTCTCGTTTTCACCGGCGTCGAAGACGACGCGGAAACGCTGCGCACGATCGGCAAGATGGGGTACGGCGATCCAGCCGCGATCAGCGGAACGATCCGTGGCTGGCACCATGGCCGTATCCGCGCCATGCGCTCCGAGCGCGCGCGCGAGCTGCTCACCACGCTGACGCCGAAGCTGCTGCACGCCTTCGCGCAAGCTGGCGAGCCTGATGTCGCCTTTGCACGCTTCAACGCGTTCTTCTCCAACCTGACCGCTGGTGTCCAAGTGTTGTCGCTGCTGGCGGCGCGGCCGGTTCTGCTCGAGCGGTTGGCGCGCCTGTTCGCGCTCGCGCCGCGCCTGGCGACGGCGTTGGCGCGCCGACCCGCCTTGATGGACGCGATGATCGAGCCGCGCTTCGCGCAACCTCTTGCGCAGGATACGCCGGGGGCGCGTGCGCTTGATCTCGCGCAGCGTCTGGCCGAGGCGCGCAATTTCGAGGAAAAGCTGAACATCGCCCGCCGCTTCCACCGCGAAGAGGCGTTCCGCATCGGCGTGCAGGTGCTCGAAGGCGATGCGAGCGCGGCGGCGGCCGGCGCAGCGCACGCCGATCTCGCCGAGGCTTGCGTGATCGCCATGACTGCTGCGGCGCAAGCGGAGACCGAACGTCTTTACGGCGCAGCGCCGGGCGCACTCGTTGTGCTGGCGCTGGGCAAGTTCGGCGGACGCGAGTTAGCGCAAGGCTCCGATCTCGACATCATGCTCGTCTATGACGGGCCGGACGAGGCGCGCGACTTTTACGCGCGCATGACGCAGCGCCTCGTTAGCGCACTGAGCGCACCGACGGAGGAGGGCGAGCTCTACGAGGTCGATATGCAATTGCGCCCGTCGGGGTCGAAGGGGCCGGTGGCGGTGCGTTTGTCGTCCTTCGCGCACTATTACGAAGAAGAGGCGTGGACCTGGGAATTGCAGGCGATCACGCGCACGCGCGCCGTGGCGGGTGACGCGGAGCTGGGCGCCGCCGTCCTCAGCATCACGCGCTTGGCTTTGCAGAGGGTGCGCGACGGAGCCAAGACGCGCGCGGACATCGTCGATATGCGCGCGCGGATGGAACGCGAGCGTCGCGCGAAAAGCATGTGGGACTTGAAGCTCGCGCCGGGCGGGTTCGTCGATCTTGAGTTCATCGTCCAGGCGCTGCAATTGTTCGAAGCGCCACGCGGCATTGATGTATTGGCGCCCAATACGGGCGAGGCGCTGACCAAGCTTGCGCACGGCGGCGTCATTGAAGACGCGCAGCGCAAGACGCTGACGGAGGCGTGGACGCTGTTCAGCGACCTGCAGCAGGTGCTGCGCATCTGCGTCGAAGGCGAGTTTGATGCGCAAAGCGCGCCGCAGGGGCTGAAGTCCTGGCTCGCCGCGCTGGCGCATGAGCGCAACTTCGAGGCGCTGGAGGAACGGGTGGGGCGCCTGCAAACGCAGGTGCGCGAAATCTTCCGGGTTCTGGTCGGCTGATTATTCCGCCGCCGTAGCGGCTGGATCGCGCTGACCGCCGAACACGCGCGGCAAGGTGATCGTGACGATCGTTCCCTTGCCGACCTCGCTTTGAATGGCGAGCTTGCCGCCGTGCATCTCGACCAGAGACTTGGTGAGCGCGAGCCCAAGCCCCGTCCCGGAATGATTGCGGGCGAGTTCGGTCTCGACTTGCTGGAATGGTTGCGCGAGACGCGGCAGGTGCTCGACAGGAATGCCGCAACCGGTGTCGATCACGCGCAGCGTGAGGCCCGTGGCGTTGGCGCGCGCGTGCACCATGATCGCGCCCTGGTCGGTGAATTTCACGGCGTTCGAGAGCAGATTGAGCAGCATCTGCTTCACGGCGCGATGGTCGGCTTCGATCTCCGGCAGCTCTTCCGCATCAACGACGATGCTTAGCCCCTTTTCCTCCGCCTTGCGCTTGGTAAGCCGCACGGCCTGATCGATGGCGACAGAAGGGTCGAGCGGACGTGGCGCCAGCGTCAGCTTGCCCGCCTCGATCTTGGCCATGTCGAGGATATCGTTGATCAGATCCAGCAGGTGATTGCCGCTGTCGAAGATGTCACTGGCGTATTGGCGATACTGGTCGTTGCCGATCTTGCCGAACAGTTCCTTCGCCATGATCTCGGAGAAGCCTATGACGGCGTTGAGCGGCGTCCGCAGTTCGTGGCTCATATTGGCCAGGAACGCGCTTTTGGCGCGGCTCGCATCCTCGGCGCGCTGGCGCTCCTCGTGCGCTTCTCGCGCCAGCGCCTTGATTTTGTATTCCTGTGATTCCGCTCTGCCCAACGCATCTTGAAGGCGCCGCTCATTTCGGGCCAGCTCTTCTTCCTTGCGCTTCAAAGCGGTGATGTCGACACCCACGGTGACAAGGCCGTTGTCGCCCGTCCGCCGCTCGACGATGTGCAGCCACTGACCGCCGGCGAGTTCGACGATGCGGACGTCGGGATCGCGGTCGTCGTGCTTTTCACGGCGAATGCGCGCTGCGGACGCGGCGGCGATCGCTTCATAAGAAGCGCGCGGACGGAGAAGTTCCGGGCCGAGGTCGAAGATTTGCGCGAAGCTTGCGTTCCAGAGCAGCAGGCGCTTGCGCGCGTCCCACAAAGCAAACGGACCGGAGAAGGAATCGATCGCGGCGCGCAGATGGCGCTCCAGGCGCGAGACGCGCGCCTCCGCTTCGTGACGCTGCGTCGCGTCGACGATGGTGCCGAAGAGCCGCGCGGCGCCGTTTCCGCTGGTGTCTTCGATGGCGGCGCCATGGGCCTCGATCCAGGCGACCCCATTGCCGCGCGCGACGCGGAAGCGCGCATCGAGCATGCCGGAGGCGCGGGCGCGCCGGAATTCCTCCTCGACGGCGAAGCGGTCTTCGATGCCGATCAGGTCGAGGAAGTCGCGCAGGCTCATCGTGTCGCCAGGCGCGCCCAGCAAACGGGCGGCGAGTTCGGAAAGCTGGATCTGATCGAGATCGGCGCGCCATTCGATCAAGCCGGCCTTCGCGCCGTCGGCGGCAAGTTGGAAGTGCGTCGCAGCGCGCGCGGCTTCCGCTTCGGCGATTTGCGCGCGCTGCGCGTTCTGCCGCATCAGGATGTAAAGCACGCCCATCGCTGCGAGCGGCGCCGCAGCCAGCAATGCAAAGCGCGCCACCGCGTCCATCCATAGCATGAACGGACTGCGCGAAGGCGCTGCTGCGAGCACGTGAAATCCGCCAATGGCGGTCGCGGCGGAAGCGACGGCCCAATTGGCGCCCTCGCCGTCGCGCACCAGCACAGCGCGTCCGCCACCGTCGCGAACGGCGTTGAGCACCTGGTTCTGCGCACGCAGCCCGGCCTGCCGCAGCGCCGGACTGGCGTAGACGATGGCGCCGGCGGCGTTGGCGATCAGAACGCGGCCGTCGCGGGGGACATCCGGCAAGAGGGCGCCGGCATTGAGCACGCTGACGATGGCGCGATCGCCGACGCGGCGCACCATCGCGGCCGCCGTGGGCAGTTCGCCCATGTCGGGCGCGCCGGTCCAGACGCCGGCGTCGCCGGCGGCGCGGACGGCGGCGACGACGAGATCGGTCTGATTGCGATCGGTGATGGCGAAGACGTCGCCGGCGGGGCTCGCGACAGCGGCCGCGCGTACGCTGCGTGCGTGCGCGGCTGCATTGGCGACCGCCATGGGATCAACGTCGAGCTGGCCGTTGGTGCGTGCAAGCTCGGCGGCGCCGGAGGCGGCGCCCATGGCGACGGCGAGATTGGCGTTAACGCGTTCGGCGAGGAGCGCGGCCTGCGCATGCTGACCATCGAGCGCTTCGCGCACCGCCGCTTCGTGGTGCGCATTGATCTGCACGCCGGTCGCGAACACGAACGCGAACAGGAAAAGCGCCGCCAGCGCGAGGATCGAACGCGGCTCGCGCGCGCCCTCGGGGGCGCTGCCGCTCTGTCCCTCCTGTGCTGGCGTTTTCGTCACGCTATTCCTTTGCGGCCGCTCGCCCCGAATCGCCGTTCGGAATCGTCAAGAACCGAAATCGTAACTTTTGTCTAAATATGCTGTCGAGACCGAGGGTTGCCTCGTCCCCAGCTCCACGCATCAGCGCTTGGCAATGCGCTCAGGCGAGCGTCCGCTCCACCATTTCTCGTGCGTTTTTGGACAAATTGGGTAGGGCCGCAAGCGCTTCGAGCTGAGTCCGCGCTTGTGCTTGGCGACGTGCGTCGAATCGCTTCCAGGTTTCGAATGGTGTCAAGAGACGCGCCGCGAGGGCCGGATTGAGCGGGTCGACGTCGCGCGCCAGCCCGGCGATGAAACGATAGCCGGCGCCATCGGCGGCGTGGAACGCGCGCGGGTTGCGCATCGCGAAGGCGGCGGCGAGCGCGCGCACGCGGTTGGGATTGCGCAACTCGAAATCGCCGTGACTGCGCAACCGCTCCACGCGGGTCATCGCGTCGGCGCGGGGCGAGGCGGCCTGCGTTGCGAACCATTTGTCGATGACGAGCGGATTGCTGCGCCAACGTGCGTAGAATTGGTCGAGCGCTGCGTCGAAGGTCGCGGCGCCGCTTGCGCCGAGCGCGTCGAGTGCGGCGATGGTTTCGGTCATGCTGCCGGCGGATTCGAACGCCGCCCAAAGTGTGTCGGCCTCCTGATCGCCCAATGCAGCGAGCAGATCGAGCGTCGCGCTTTTGAGTGAACGCCGTCCCGCGGCTTCCGCGCCCGGGGAGAAGGGCGTCTCGCTTCTGTTGCGCGCCAGCGGCAGCAGCCGATCGCGCAGGCTTTGCGCGATCTCGCGCCGCAAGTTCTCTCGCGTCGCAAAGAGGCGATCGGGGTCGGGTGCGTTCGCCGCGAGAATAAGCTCGCCGAGATCCGGTATGCGCAACGCCAGCGCCGCAAGCGCCGGATCCTGTTGCGCGCGATCGAGTTCGCGCCCGAGCGCCGTGATCAGCGCGGACGTGGGCGCATCGCCGGCCTGCCCAAGCATCATCGCGCGCGCGATGGCTTGGCCGGATTCCCAGCGTGTGAACGGATCGGGGTCGTGCGCCATTTGCGCCAAGCGCTGTTCGACCGTGAGCCCATCATCCAGCGTCACCGGCGCGGAGAAGCTCCGCAGCACGGAGGGAATAGGCGATTTCGCCACGCCTCGGAACGTGAAGATGGCCTCCGCTGCGTTCAGCACCAGCTTGTGCTCCTCGCGTGCTTCGTTCTCGCCGTCGCGGGTGGAAGACAGCAATTCGCCGTCCGCGCTGATGAGGCCGACGCGCAGCGGAATGGGCAACGGCTTCTTCTCCGACTGACCCGGTGTCGGCGGCGTGGATTGCTTCACCCGAAGCTCGTAGCTCTCCGTGTCGGCGTCGTAGCTCCCTCGCACCTTGAGCGCCGGCGTGCCGGCCTGATCGTACCAGCGCATGAAGTCGGTGAGATCGCGCCCCGACGCTTCGGCGAAGCACGCGATGAAATCCTCGACTGTCGAGGCCGTGCCATCGCGACGCTCGAAATAGAGCTGCATGCCGCGCGCGAAGGCGTCATCGCCAATGAGCGCTTTCAGCATGCGGATGACTTCGCCGCCTTTCTCATAGACGGTCGCCGTGTAGAAATTGTCGATCTTTTGATAGCTCGACGGCCGCACCGGGTGCGCGAGCGGGCCGGCGTCTTCCGCGAACTGGCGTCCGCGCAGGCGCTTCACGTCCTTGATGCGCTGCACCGGGCGCGAACGCTGATCGGCGGAGAATTCCTGCTCGCGGAAGACGGTGAGCCCCTCCTTCAAGCAGAGCTGGAACCAGTCGCGGCAGGTGATGCGATTGCCGGTCCAGTTGTGGAAATATTCGTGACCGACGACGGCTTCGATCGCTTCGAAATCGCCGTCGGTAGCGGTTTCCGCGTCAGCGAGGATGAGCGAGGAGTTGAAGACGTTAAGGCCCTTATTCTCCATGGCTCCGAAATTGAAATCGCGAACGGCGACGATGTTGAACGCGTCGAGATCGTATTCGCGCTGGAAGGCGTCTTCATCCCACTTCATCGCCCGCTTCAACGAGTCCATCGCGTAGTGCGCGCGTTGCGCTTCGCCTGGATCCACATGGATGGCGAGCGCGACGCGACGTCCTGACCGCGTGACGAACTCGTCGGCGATCGAATCGTATTTGCCGGCGCAGAGTGCGAAGAGATACGAGGGCTTAGGGTGAGGATCGACCCAGACCGCGTAATGGCGCCCATTCTCCATCTCGCCGTGCTCGGTGAGGTTGCCGTTGGAGAGCAACGTCGGATAGGCGGCGTCCGCTTCGATGCGCACCGCATAGCGCGACAGCACGTCAGGGCGATCGAGGGCAAAGGTAATGGCGCGGAAGCCTTCCGCTTCGCACTGCGTACAGAAGCGCCCGCCGGACATGTAAAGGCCCTCGAGCGCGGTGTTTGCGGCCGGGTTGATGCGCGTGATGATGTCAAGGTTGAATGCGGCCGGCGGCGCCTCGATGATCAGTCGGTCCGGCTCGATCCGATATTGCGTCGTGTCGAGCGGCTGGCCGTCGATGGCGATGCTTTGCAGGTCGAGCCGCTTGCCGTCCAGCACGAGCGGGCAAGGCGCGTCCGCGACCCGGCGCACATGGCTGCGTGCGGCGACCAAAGTCGCGTCAGGATCGAGCGTGAAGACGAGCGCGATCTCGTCGATGAGGTAGGGCGGCGGCTGATAATCGGCGAGGCGGGTGATCGTCGTATCGGCGTCGCGCATGCATGTCTCCGGCAGGGCTCTGACATGAGCCGCCGGAGCGGGGAAATCAATGCGCCTTGATCAGGCTGCGACGGTGGCTTCCTGTTTGGGCTTCGGGTCGTGATAGATCGCCGCCAGCACCATTTCCGACTGCCGCGCGAGGTCTTGCAGGTGCCCGGGCGTCTCGTGCGGATGTTCCGTGGCGAAATCAATCAGTTCGCGGGCGATGCGCATGAGCCTCAGCGCATTGGCGATGACACGCGCCTGGTGCTCGATGCGGTTGGGGTCGCGGTCATATTCCGCCATCGGCACCCGCCAGCCGCCCCAGTCCTTCTCGTCGGTGACGACGACCGGATAGGTGCCGGGGAAGGGATGGTTCGCGCCATGCGAATCCGCGCTGAGCCGATTGGAGGCGCGCAGCACGCGCCAGTTCTCTGTCATCAGGAGGTCGGGCTTGGCAGCTTCTCGATCTTCCGCCGCCAGTTCGTGCGCCTGGAAGTCGCGCCCGAGGGCCACGTCATAGGTGACGCGCAGCGGCTCTTCTACGCCTTTGACCCATTGCGGGTTGACGTGCTCAATCGTGGCCCAGGTGGCCACCGGCTTCACGTAAACGCGCTGGCCCTTATGGAAGACCGCTTTCGCCATCGGATCTGCTCCGCCCCTCGCCTCGACCGCGGAGCTAAGCGCATCTCGATTGAGGCTTCGTGAACACTCATTGACGCGGCGACACTCTTTTCGCGCGCGCGGACGCGGTTAAGCTGGCGGAAACCAAGGAAACGCCGACAGGACGGATAGATACGTGAACTTTGATTTCTCCGACGAGCAAAAAGCGCTGAAGGACGAAGCGCGCAAGTTCCTGAGCGAAAAGTGCGGACCAAAGGTCGTGCGCGCGGTGCTGGACAGCCCCGAGCGTGGTTATGATCCGGATCTTTGGCGCGCGGTCGCTGAGTTGGGATGGCTCGGCGCGGCGGTCCCCGAGGAATTTGGCGGTTCGGGGTTGGGCAGACTTGAGCTTTGCGTGTTGGCGGAAGAGGTCGGCCGCGCAGTCGCGCCGTTGCCGTTCTCGTCGAGCCTCTATTTCTTCGCGGAAGCGCTGATGCTCGCCGGCTCTGAGGCGCAAAAGCAGACATTGTTGCCCGGCGTGGCCAGCGGGGCCGTGATCGGGTGTCTGGCAACGTCGGAAGGGCCGGGCGCGCTCAACGCGAAGAAGATTGAAGCGCGGTTCGATGGCGCCGTGTTGAACGGTGCGAAGATTCCGGTGACGGATGGCGGGATCGCCACGCACGCCGTCGTTTTGGCGCGCGAGGCCGCGGGGTTGTCGCTTGTGCTGGTCGCGCTCGACCAGCCGGGCGTGACGCGCGAAACGTTGAAGACGCTCGATCCGACGCGCGGTCACGCCAAGCTTTCGTTCGCCAACGCTAAGGCCGAACGCTTAGGCGCGGCCGGGCAGGGATGGGAGCTGACCGAGGCCGTACTCGATCGCGCCGCGGTGCTCTTGGCGTTCGAGCAAGTGGGCGGCTCGCAAGCCTGCCTCGAAATGGCGACGGATTTCGCCAAGAACCGCTACGCGTTTTCGCGCCCGATCGGCTCGTTTCAGGCCATCAAGCACAAGCTGGCGGACATGTATGTGGCGATCGAAGTGGCGCGCTCGAACGCCTATTACGGCGCGTGGGCGCTTTCCACTGAAGCTGCGGAGCTGCCTTTCGCCGCCGCGGCCGCGCGCGCAGCGGCGAGCGACGCGTACTATTATTGCGCGAAGGAGAACGTGCAGACGCATGGCGGCATGGGCTTCACCTGGGAGGTCGACTGCCACCTCTTCTATCGCCGCGCCAAGCTGCTCGCCGTCCAGGCTGGCGCGCCGGCGGTTTGGAAGGAAAAGCTGGTGCAACGCCTCGAAGCCAGGAACGCGGCGTGAGTGTTGAGATCATGGAGATCGGGCCGCGGCATTTTCCGCTGATCTGGCCGATCATCGAGCCCGCGCTCGCTGCCAACGATTCCTTCGCACTCGACAACAATGAGGACGCGGCGCGCGCCATGTGGAATGCGCCGGGCCGTAAGCAATATGCGGCATTCGACGGTGAGCGCGTGGTCGGCGCGTATTTTCTCGGTCCGAACCAGCAAGGGCCGGGGGCGCACGTGGCGAATGCCGGCTACATCGTCGCGCCCGAAGCGCGCGGCAAAGGTTTGGCGAAGCAGATGTGTCTGCACTCGCTCGATCGCGCGCGCGAGCGGGGCTATCTCGCCATGCAATTCAATATCGTTGTTTCGACCAACACCGCCGCCATCCGCGCCTGGCTTGGCTGCGGATTTCGCATCCTCGCCACGCTGCCGCTTGCCTACAAGCATGCGCAGCTTGGCTATGTCGACGCCTACGTCATGCATCGTGCTTTGTGAGTTTGAGCCATGGATTTCAACGACAGCCCCGAAGAAGCAAAGTTTCGCGCCGAGGCGCGCGCGTTTCTTGAGAAGAATTGCCGGCCCAAAGCCAGCGAACAAGAGCGTTTGCAGAAGAGCTTGAGCGATGCCGAGTTCTTGAAAGCGGCCAAAGCGTATCAAAAGAAGAAGGCGGAAGCCGGCTTCGCCGGCATCACCTGGGCGAAGGAGCAGGGCGGGCGCGGTCTCTCGCCGATTTATTCGATCATCTTTTCTCAGGAAGAAGCGAGGTTCGACGCGCCTTATGGGCCCTTCACGATCGGGCTTGGCATGTGCGTACCGACCGTCATCGCCTTCGCCGATGACGAGACGAAAAAGCGCTATGTCGGCCCCGCGCTGCGCGGGGAGGAAATCTGGTGCCAGCTTTTTTCCGAACCGAGCGCCGGCTCCGACGTCGCCTCGCTGAAGACGCGTGCTGTGAAGCACGGCGACGATTGGATCGTGAACGGCCAGAAAGTGTGGACCAGCGGCGCGCATTACTCCGACTACGGGATCCTGTTGACCCGCACGAACCCTGACGCCGCGAAACACAAGGGCCTCACCATGTTCTATCTGAACATGAAGAGCCCGGGCGTCGAAGTGCGCCCGATCCATCAGATGTCCGGCGGCTCGAATTTCAACGAAGTCTATTTCACCGACGTGCGCATCCCCGACGCCCAGCGTCTGGGTGAAGTCGGCGGCGGCTGGGGCGTCGCACTGGTGACGCTGATGAACGAACGCTTGGCGGTCGGCGGCTCGCTCGGTCCGGACTATCAGGAGATCGTGGCGCTTGCGCGCACGCTGCCGTCGCCGACCGGCGAAGGCGCGCTCCTGCAGGACCGCGCCTTCCGCCAGAAGCTCGCGGATTGGGTGGTGCGCGCCGAGGGCTACAAGCTGGCGAAATTCCGCACCATGACGGCGCTCTCGCGTGGGCAAATGCCCGGTCCCGAAAGCTCGATCGGGAAAGTCATCAACGCCAACCAGATGCTGGACATAGGCAACACCGCACTGGAGGCGATGGACCATTACGGGATCATCGACGACGAGGCGCTGGCGCCGATGGAGGCGGCTTTCCAGAAGGGCTATATGTGGGCGCCCGGTCTGCGTATCGCCGGCGGCACCGACGAAATCCTGAAGAACATCATCGCCGAGCGCGTTCTGGGTCTGCCGCAGGATGTGCGCGTCGACAAAGACGTGGCGTTCAAGGATTTGCCAAGCGGGCGCTAGTCGCCGCTGGGTCAACATTCGCTTGTCCCGGTTCGCGCGAAGCGGCTACGCTGCGCGCCGGCGAGGGCGGCCGCATGGGCTTCAAATTCAACACCGATCTCCTCACCGACGAGGGGGACCGTGCGATGGCCGCAAAGGCCTATCCGCACGTCTTCTTCGCGCTCGATTTCCCGGAATTGCGCGATGTCTTCTTACCGATCGATGCGCACGCCAACGCCACCAAAAGCCACAGCCGACGGCTCGGCGTGACGGCTGTTTGTTTGGTGGCTCTTGCGCTTGTCACAGCCGCAGCGACGCCGCTGCATCACCAAGCGCCGGAACCGTGGCCGAGAATTTTCGTGCTCGTCGGGGCGGCCGCCGGCATCATCGGCGGCGGCATTGGCGCCTTTGGCATTTGGTTTTCGCAGATTAAAACAGAATGGTTGGAGCAACGTTATCTCGCTGAGCGCCTGCGCCAACTGCACTTTCAGATTCTGGTCGCGCTCGCGCCGGATATCCTGAAGGCGGCCGATAGCGGTGAAACGGATGCGTTCCTCAAGGCGCGCGGCGTGGCGCTGGAACGTTTCAAACAGCATCAGATCGCGCCGGTGGCGTCGAAGCTCGGCGAAATGATCAAGGATGAATGCGGTGAAGAGCGCGTGTTGGTGAAGCCGAGCGAGACGCCGCTCCCGGCGGCCAGTCCGCATCTGCATGAGCTGATGCAAGCGCTCGAAGACCTGCGCATGACGCATCAGCTCAATTACGCGGAGATCAAGCTGAGCCCGGAGAATCTTTCATTATGGGCGTCGCCGGTGAAACAGGTCGCCGTATTTAGCGGGGTGGCGTTCTGGGCCGTGGCGACCATCCTGTTGCTCGATATCGCCGCGCTGGTAGGCGCGCTTGGCCCCGAGGAACTGCGCGGCTGGATCGACGTCGCCGCGCTATGGCTGGCGATCGTCGCGCTGGCGACGCGCGCGCTGGAGGAGGGCTTCCAGTCGCGCCGCGAAAAGGAACGCTATCGTCAGTACGGCTCCAATCTTCGCCTCGTGCGGCGGCGTTTTCGCGAAGCGAAAGATCCGTCGGAAAAACTTCGCGCTCTCCAGGAGATGGAAGAGATCGCGCACGAAGACCTCGCCAATTTCCTCAAAGGGAATGACGAAGCGCGCTTTGTTATGTGAGCGCGTCGAACAAGGTTGGCGCGGGCGCCCAGCCTTCGATTTCCAGCAGCCGCAGCTTCAAAGCGACGCCGCCATTGGCGGAGAAGCCGATCATGCGCCCATCCGCGCCGACGACGCGATGGCACGGAACGATGATCGCAAACGGATTGCGTCCGAGCGCCTGGCCGACCGCGCGCGCCGCGCT
>DASZSK010000025.1:0-8142 GCA_035548735.1 Caulobacterales bacterium
TGGCCAATCCGGTGATCGAAAGCTACCGCGTCGTCGAAATCCGGCCCAGCGCCTAGCTCTCGTCGCCCTCGGCGCGCCAGAATAGCCAGGCCAGGACGGCGGTGGCGGCGATCGAGCCCAAGATGGCGGCGATGAGCATGGGGGGCATGGGCGCTCCTGGTCCCGAAGAGATCACATCCTAGCGAGGATGACGGCGATTTCGCCTGTTTTCGGCGTCAGGCGACCACTCGACGCTCTTGGACGTTGAAGCGACGCACACTATCAGAGAGCCATGAAATCAGCCGTCATTGTCTTTCCCGGTTCCAATTGCGACCGCGACGCGGCGCGGGCCCTGACGCGCCTCTCAGGAACGCCGGCGGCGATGGTCTGGCACAAGGACACGTCGCTGCCCGACGGGATCGACGTCGTGGTGCTGCCGGGCGGCTTTTCCTACGGGGATTATCTGCGCTCCGGGGCAATGTCGGCGCGAGCGCCGATTATGCGCGCCGTGGCGGCGCATGCCGAGCGCGGCGGGCTGGTGCTTGGCGTCTGCAACGGCTTCCAGGTGCTGACCGAAGCGGGCCTCCTTCCAGGCGCGCTCCTCAAGAATGCGAGCCAGCGCTTCGTCTGCCGTGAGGCGCCCTTGGCAATCGCCAACGTGAACACTGCGTTCACGCGCGCCTTCCGCGAACAGCGCGAAACGGTGATCCCGGTCGCGCACGGCGACGGCAATTACTTCGCCGACGAGGCCACGCTCGACCGGCTCGAAGGCGAAGGCCAGGTCGTGTTCCGCTATCTCGACAACCCGAACGGCTCGGCGCGCAACATCGCCGGCATCATCAATGAGCGCGGCAATGTGATGGGCATGATGCCCCACCCGGAGCGTGTCGCCGACGAACAGCTCGGCCGCCTGGGCGGCGCGCCCGTCTTCCAAAGCCTGATGGAAGCGGCGTGATGGCGAAGAAGCCGGCCGAAGCGCAGCCGCAAGGCGATTTCGACAGCGAAGTGGATAACGCGCGCCGTCGGCTGGAAGCGGCGCTCCGCGACGACGAAACCGAGTTCGATGATCTGGCCGCGCTGCAGGCGCTGGCGCCGCTGTTGGAAGACAAGATCAAGAGCCGCCGGCTGAGCTTCGCGCTGACCGGCGAGGACGACGACGATGAAACGTCGATCGCCGTCATTCATATCGATACGGACGAAGAGCTCGGCTTCATCTTCGCCGAGCACGGCGAGTACGTGTTTGAATCCAATCTCGACGCCTATTTCGATGATTTCGTCGACGAGGACGCCGAGAGCTTCGTTGCGCGCCTCTATGAAACGCTGCGCGCCGATCTCCCGAAGTACGAAGTGGAGAACAAGGGCTGACGCCTTTCGGCGTCAGCCCCGCTCTCGAACTCAACGAACCTCGATGTGCTGCGCCTGGGCGCGGACGTTGGCGTCTTCCTCGCGGATCGCCTCCATCGCCCGCACAACGCGCGGATCGCTCAGCGCCGCGTTGAGCCGCGCCAGCGCTTCGGCCTCATCCGAGGACGCCCCGAACGCCCGCGAGATCGCCGCAAAGGGGTTCTTCGCTTCTGGATAGAATTTGAGCTGCACCTGCGTGTTGGCGTCGATGCCGGCCAGCGCTTGCGCGCGGGCCACCGCATCGCTGAAGCCGCCAAGGCGATCCACCAGATGCCGCTCCAGCGCCTGCTGCCCCGTCCAAACCCGGCCGTGCGCCACGGCGTGCGCCTGATCGACGCTCATATGACGACCGTTGGCGACGAGTTGGATGAATTGCGCATAGGCGCGGTCGATGAAGCCGGCGAAGGCCGCACGTTGCGCTGGCGTGAACGGCTGATCCGAGGAGAACATCGTCACCAGCGGCGAGCCGACCTGCAGCGTTTCGGTGTGCGCGGAGAGATAATTCTCCATCGCGCCGCCGATGATGAGCTTGCCGCCCAGGACGCCGATCGAGCCGGTAATCGTAGTCGGCTCGGCGATGATTTCATCGGCCTCAGTGGAGACGTAATAGCCGCCGGAGGCCGCGACTTCGCCCATCGACACGACGATCTTCTTGCCGCGCTGACGCGCGGTGCGCAGCGCGTTGAGGATCTGATCCGACGCCACCACCGATCCGCCAGGCGACGAGACGCGGAAGACGATCGCCTTCACGTCCTTGTCTTCGGAGGCGTCGAGCAGCGCGCGCGCGACGACGTCGCTGTTCATGTTGCCGCCATCGGAGAAGAGATCGTGCTCTTCTGGTCCCGACACGATGGCGCCCTCGCCTTGCACGACGGCGATCACCGGGCCGCTGTGGCGCGCCAGCGGGCGATAGTCGTCGAAATCGACGATTTCGGCGTTGTTGGCGCGCGCGCGCGCAGCGACTTCGGCGTCTTCGGGACGACCGAGCTTGTCCACCAGATGCAATTGCACCGCGCGCTGCGCGACAAACGGCGTCGACTCGATGGCGGAGCGCGCCTGCTGCACGTTCATGTGCCGATCGGCGGCGATCTCGGTGAGCATCGAGCCATAGAGGCCGGTCATCAGGCCGGTAAGTTCTTCGCGGTGCGCGGGCGTAAACCCGCTATCCGTGAGTTCCGCGGCGGCGGTCTTGTATTCTTCGCGCGTCTCGAACTGCGCCTGCATGTGATAGCGCTGCAGCGTCTGGCCGAAGAACGTGACCTGGGCCGAGAGGCCCATCGGCATGAACTCGCTGGTCTCTTGCAGCCACACTTCATCGGCGCCGGCGACGGCGAGATAACCTGGCATGGACATGCGCACGCCGTCGTTCTGCAAATGGGCGACGACGAACTTGCCGGAACTGCGGAAGCGCGCGAGCGCCGAGCGCAGCTCCTCGGCCACCGCCGGGGACATGCCCCCTGTGGCCGCGCGGATGTAGATGCCTTTGACATGGTCGTCGGTGCGGGCCGCATCGATCCGCCCAAGCACATCGAGGAGCGCGGGGTGGCCGTTGAAGGAGCCGAACGGCGAACTCGGCTTCTGATCGGTCATCGGTTCGCGCAGGTCGAGCGAGAGCACCATGGCCGACGGCGGGGCCGGCGGGTGCGCCGCGGCGCTGATCATGGCGATCAGCACGATCGGGCCGATGACCAGAAACAGGATCAGACCGACCAGGACGCCGCCGACGGTGATGAGGAATTGCTTCACGGCTCGCTCCACCCCCGGACCCCACGCCCGGATTTATCGATAAATGATAAGGACAGGGGTGCGGGAGGGCAAGCCCCCATCACTGCGGCCCCCTGCGGCGCGTCGGCAAGGGCGGCGGCGATGGTCGGAGCAGCTGGATTTGAACCAACGACCCCCACGTCCCGAACGTGGTGCTCTACCAGGCTGAGCTATGCTCCGAGGAGGCGCGCTTATAGTCGAGCGCGACGGCGGGCGCAACGCGCTGCGGAGCCTGGCCGTGAATGTCGCGCGTTCCTTGCGCAGCGGCCGCCAGCCGACTAGATAGCTGCCCTTCCCGCGAGGCCGACTCGTGGGGACGCGTATTGGGGTGTCGCCAAGCGGTAAGGCAGCGGTTTTTGGTACCGCCATTCCTAGGTTCGAATCCTAGCACCCCAGCCACGCCCCTGAGCGTGCTTGTGCATCGAACTTCATCGTTCGCCCTCTTCAGCCGCCGCCCCGCCGACAAAAACACCGGCCGTTCGCCTGCGACCCTTGTCAAAGCCTGCGCGTTGCGTTGAAGAACTCGGCGCTACGAAGGGGACGCGACTCGATGGCCACGATACGACGCAGCTACAAGCCCGGCGATTTTGAACTCGCCGTGCGGCGCTCGATGACGGGTCTCGGGCTTTTCACCGAAAGCATCATCCCCAAGGGCGCGTGCGTCATCGAGTATACCGGGCGCATCCTCGGCCCCGGCGAGGACGAAGATGTGAGCGGGCGCTATCTGTTCGAGGTGCACTCGCGGCGCACGATCGACGGATCACCGCGCTCGAACACGGCGCGCTACATCAATCATTCCTGCAAGCCCAATTGCGAACCGATGATCCACAACAATCGGGTGTTCATCTTCGCCAAGCGCGCCATCAAGCCCGGCGAAGAGCTGAGCTACAATTACGGCAAGGCCTATTTCGACACCTACATCAAGCCGCACGGCTGCCTGTGCCCGAAGTGTCGCGCCGCGACGATGGCGAAGAAGCGCCGCGCGGCAACTAAAGGGCTTTGATTTCGACGCCCTTCTCGTCCCCCAGGATAACGGTGCGAGCGAGGCCGATGAACAAGCCGTGCTCGACGACGCCGGTGATGCCCTTTAGCGCGTCAGCCAGCCGCTCGGGATGGGGAATGCGCTGCGCGTGGGCGTCGAGAATGTAATTGCCGCAATCGGTGACGAAGGGCTGGCGCGATGGCGCCTCGCGCAGAACAAGCTCAGTCCCTTCGCACCCGCAAGCGCGCAAGGCGCCGGTGATGTGCCGCGCGGTGGCGCCGAAGCCGAACGGGATCACCTCGATCGGCAGAGGAAACGCGCCGAGCGTCTTCACCGCCTTGCTGGCGTCCGCGATCACCAGCATGCGTCGGCTCGCGGCGGCCACGATCTTTTCGCGCAGCAGCGCGCCGCCCCCGCCTTTGATCAGCCGGAAGTGCGCGTCGATCTCGTCAGCGCCATCGATGTCGAGATCGAGTTCTGAGACCTGATCCAGATCGACCAGCGGAATGCCCTCCGCCTCGGCCTGCGCGCGCGTCGCTTCCGAGGTCGGCACGCCGCGCACCTTGAGCCCGCCACGCACGCGCTCGCCAAGCAAACGCACGAAATGCGCGGCGGTCGAGCCGGTGCCGAGCCCCAGCGTCATGCCGTCTTCGATATAGTCGAGCGCGGCCTTCGCGGCGTTCAATTTGGCGAGATCGCTCATGACTTCGGCTTCTTGTTCTTATCGCGGAAAGCGTCGGCCCAGCCTTCGATATCGCGCTGGCGGCCGCGCGCCACCGCAAGCGCGCCGTCCGGCACGTCCTTAGTGATCACGCTGCCGGAGCCGGTGTAAGCGCGCGCGCCGACTTTGACGGGGGCGACGAGCGCGGTGTCGGAGCCGATGAACGCTTCTTCGCCAATCGTGGTGCGATATTTGTTGAAGCCATCATAGTTGCAGGTGATCGTGCCCGCGCCGATATTCGCGCGCGCGCCGATGTCGGCGTCGCCCAGATACGACAGGTGGTTGGCCTTCGCGCCTTCGCCGAGCGTGGCGTTTTTCACTTCGACGAAATTGCCGACATGGGCGGCCGCGCCGATCTTGGCGCCGGGCCGCAAACGCGCGAACGGGCCGACGATTGCGCCCTCGCCGATCTCGGCGCCCTCGAAATGGCCATTAGCCTTGATGCGCACGCCGCGCGCGACTTTGACGCCCGGGCCGAAGAACACGTTGGGTTCGATCGTCACGTCGTTGGCGATTTGCGTGTCGAACGAAAAGAAGACGCTCCCCGGATCGATCAGCGTCACGCCGCCTTCCATGGCGAGGCGTCGCGCGCCCGCCTGAAACGCCGCTTCCGCCGCGGCGAGTTCGACGCGTGAGTTGACGCCCAGCACTTCCGCTTCGTCGCCGTGCACGATGGTGGTGGCGAAGCCGGCGGAACGGCCAAGCCCGACGATGTCGGTGAGATAGTATTCGCCCTTGGCGTTCTCGTTGCGCACCATGGAAAGAAGCTGGAACAGCACCGCGCCGTCCGCGCACACGACGCCGGAATTGCAGAGGCTGATGGCGCGCTCCTCGACGCTCGCGTCCTTCTCCTCAACGATACGCGAGACCGTGCCGTCGGGAGCGAGAACGAGGCGGCCGTATCCCGTGGGGTTCGGCGTCTCGAAACCGAGCACGACGATGCCGCCCTTCTCGGCGCGCTTCGCGAACATCGCTTCAAGCGTCTCGGCGCGCACCAGCGGCGCGTCGCCATACATCACGATCACGTCGCCGGAATAAGACTGCAGCGAAGCTTCCGCTGCGCGCACGGCGTGCGCGGTCCCCAACGGATCGCCTTGTATGGCGATGCGTACGCGCTGATCAGCGGCGAGATGCGTCTTGATCTGCGAAGATTGCACGCCCGTGACGATCACCAACGGAGCGCAGCCCGCCCCCTCCGCCGCGGCGATCGCCCAATCCAGCATGGGGCGGCCGCCGACATGGTGAAGCACCTTGGGCAGTTCGGACTTCATACGCGTGCCCAACCCGGCCGCCAGGATGATCGCCGCCCGCGCTCGGCTCATGATGTGTTGTCCGCTTGTCCGAATCCGAAGGAGGTTCTAGCGGAAAAATCCCTGAGGGGGAGGCCCGGCGATGACCAGCGGCGAATTCGCCGACGCCACCATTGTTTTCGATCTCGACGGCACGCTGGTGGACACCGCGCCGGATCTGGCCCGCGCGCTCAACGAGACGCTCGATCTCGAAGGCTTGCCGCACCTGCCGCTGGAGAAGGTGCGTCGAATGGTGGGGGGCGGGGCGCGCGCGCTGATTGAAAGCGCGTCGGCGCTCGCGGGCGCACATTTTTCAGCGGAGCGGCTGGACCAACTCACCAGCGCCTATATCGAATTCTACCGCGTCGACATCGCGCGCGAGAGCACGCCTTTTCCCGAGACTATTACGGCGCTCGATGCGCTGGCGGCAGCCGGCGCCAAGCTTTCAGTGTGCACCAACAAGCGCACCGATCTCTCGCTGCAACTGCTGGACGCGTTGGGGTTCGCGACGCGGTTTTCCGCCATTGTTGGCGCGGATTCCGCGCCAAACCGCAAGCCGCACCCCGACCATTATCGCGCGGCGGTGGAGCGCGCCGGCGGCGAGATGCGACGATCTTTGATGGTGGGCGACACCGCCGCCGACGTCGCCGCCGCACGAGGCGCCGGCGCGCCGGTGGCGCTTGTCAGATTTGGTTACGCCGCGGACGAGGTCGAGAGGCTTGGCGCCGACGCTTTGCTCGATCGGTTCTCCGATCTGGTCCCGACCTGCCGGCGGCTCTTGCACCCGCCCTCAGCGAAGGCGTGAGGCATCTTCGCGGGAGCGCCCCTGCGCGGTCTTGAGGACTGACTTCAGACAGGCTCCAGAAGGCCGCGCATCTTAGGGTTTCCACGGTCGTTGGAGCGTTCGCTCGTCCGGTCGTTGCTTGTTTTGCGGGCCGGAAATCCATTGACCATATCGCTGCGCACATCCGTGCGTGCGGAGCGCATGGCCGGGACAAAGCCGGCTTCCACAAGCTTCACATCGACCGCGTAGCCGCGTTCGCGCCAATATTCCTCGATCCGCTGCTTCAGACGCCGCGCGCCATCCGCATTGCAGAAATCATGATCCATTCCACTCTCCGTCCACGGTCCCTTCTTTTTGGAGGTACGGGGACCGGTTGCGCGGGGATTCGCTCCCGCGTCTGCGTCAGCCCACTTGCTCGCCCAGCGGTCGTACTCTCATCCGCGAGCGAGGCGCGGATATGGCGAGGGCGGGGCGGGTCAACAAGGCTAACGCCTCGATTGCTTCAATTTACGGGAAGCCCTGAAGGTCCGCCTCTCCCACGATTTCGAGCCCGCTTTAACAGAAGTTCATGGTTAAACCTCGCCTGTTGGGCGAACCAACTGTGATCACAGACGAATCCGGAAGAATCTTCTAATCCCCTCATCGGCGTGCGGATTGAGGCATCCGATTTTACGCCGATGAAATGCCAAAATGTCGCACCCGGGACCCGCCGTTGGGAGCCGACCCGGGCCGACGACTAAAACGTCTGGCGAAGCACGACCCGCACGTCCCTCCCCGGCAACTCCACGACATCACGGTTGAGCGAAACCGCGTTGCGTTGAACATCATCGGTTAGATTGTGCCCCACCAGCGCGACCTCCAGTCCGCGCTGCTCGCCAAATGGCCGCCAAGCCGCCTGCGCATCGAGATTGAAGTAGCCGTCTGTCGCCGTATCGCCGGCGGGCACGCGCTTCTGCGGCCCGACATAAAGCGCGAGGAAGCTCGCATCGAACGCCGCGCTCGACCAGTCGAGCCCCGCCCCGACTCGATAGGGCTGAATGCGCGGAACGTCGCCGCCGCCGCCCGTGAATGACGCGCGCACCATGTCGGCGAGCACGACGGCTTGCAGCCGCCCCGCAGTCAGCTGCGCAAGGTCGTACGAGCCTTTCGCCTCGGCGCCCCAGAAATTGGCGTCGCGCTGTGTGTAGTTGAGCTGTTTGAGTTCGCCGCCCGGCGGATT
>DASZSK010000026.1:0-6816 GCA_035548735.1 Caulobacterales bacterium
TACGCGCGGCGCCACCAGGAAACGGAACGGATCGGTGGAGAGCGTGGTCAACGCATCGATCTGCTCGGTGACGCGCATGGTGCCGATCTCGGCGGCGATGCCGGCGCTGACGCGTCCCGAAAGCATGAGGCCCGCAAGCACGGGCCCAAGCTCGCGCGTAATGCCGAGCACCACGATGTTGGGAACGAATTGCTCGGCGTTGAAGCGCGCGCCCCCGACATAGATGTTGATCGCGAGCGCTGCGCCGATGAACACGGCGGTCAAGCCAATCACCGGCAGCGAGAAATAACCGATCTGCGCGCACTGGCGTCCGAACTGACCAAAGAACAGCGGCGGCGAGAAACACGAAGCGATGGCGCGCCCCGCGAACATTGCGAACCGGCCGGTCTCGGCGAGCAGGGCGATGACGGCGCGGCCGATGGCGGCGAGCGGGTTCACGGCGCAATTCCGCTTTTGCGCACGGTCCCGGCGAATGTCGTCAGAATCTCATAGGCCGCCGTGCCTGCGCGCGCGGCGACGTCTTCGAGCGGCGCCTGTGCGCCAAGAAACTCGACATAGGCGCCTGGGCGCGCTTCCGCGCAATCGCTGACGTCGATGATGGTGAGGTCCATGGAGACGCGTCCCAAGATCGGGCGCTTCGCCCCGCCGATGACGCCATAGCCGCGGTTTCCAAGTGAGCGCAAGAGACCGTCGGCGTAGCCGATCGCGACAGTTGCGGTGCGCATCTTTTTTGGCGCCGTCGCCGTCGCGCCATAGCCGAAGGTCTGACCAATCTCCACGTCGCGCACTTGCAGGATCGGCGCATCGATCGTCGCCGCGACGGAAAGCGAAGGATTGCCTTCATCGAAGCCGCCATTGCCGTAGAGGCCGATACCGGGGCGGATCAGATCAAAATGATAATCGCGACCGATGAGCGCCCCGGACGATGCGGCAAGGCTCAAAGGCGCGCGTGGAAAAAGCTTCGCGGCGTCGACGAAGCGCACGCGCTGATGTTCATTCATGGCGTGATCGGGCGTCGATGAGCAGGCGAGATGGCTCATCACCAGCGCAAGCGATGCGTCCTGCAGCGCTTCGGCGGCGGCGCCCAATTCATCGAGTCCGATGCCCAAGCGGTTCATGCCCGTGTCGATGTGCAACGCTGCAGCGCCGCGTCCGCTCCAAAGTGCGATCTGCGCCAGCGAGTTCAGCACGGGCGTCAGCCGCGCTTGCGTGAAACGATCGAGATCGTCCGCTTGCGGGCCATTGAGGACGAAAATCTGCGGGCCTTCGCCTAGCACCCGCCGCACCGCCGCGGCCTCGGCGCTGGTCGCCGTGAAGAAGACGCGCGCACCGGCGGCGGCCAGCGATCGTGCAGCCGTTTCAGCGCCAAGACCGTATCCGTCGGCCTTCACAACCGCTGCGCAGATCGCTCCGGATGCGCGCTTGCGGAAGAAGCGCCAATTTTCGGCGATGGCGTCCGCGTCGACGCGCAGGCGTGCGAGCCGCGTTGCTTCAGGTGCGGGCGGAGAGGTTTCCGAATCTGGTGTAGCGGCTGTCAAAGAAGAGCTTCACTTTGCCGATGGGACCGTGGCGTTGTTTGCCGATGATCACTTCGGCTTGGTTGCGCACTTCGTCCATCTGGCGCTGCCAGGCGAAATGCTCGTCCGTGCCGTCGCGGGGCTCAGCACGCTCCAGATAGTAGCTTTCCCGGTAAACGAACAGGACCACGTCGGCGTCTTGTTCGATCGAGCCGGATTCCCGCAGGTCCGAAAGCTGCGGCCGCTTGTCGTCCCGGTTCTCGACCTGACGCGACAGCTGCGACAGGGCGATCACTGGGACCTTGAGGTCCTTAGCCAGGGCCTTGAGGCCCTGGGTGATTTCGCTGACCTCCTGCACCCGCCCGTCGCTCTTGCGGGAGGACGATGTGATCAGCTGGAGGTAGTCCACCACGACCAGATCGAGCCCGCTGGTGCGCTGCAGCCGCCGAGCACGGGCCATGAGCTGGGCGATCGCGATAGCGCCGGTTTCGTCGATGTGCAGCGGCAGCTGCTGCAGGTTGGCGGCTTCGTCGGCCAGCTTCTCGAATTCGTGCTTGTGGATCTTGCCGCGCCGGATGCGGTCGCTTTCGATGCCGGCGGCGTCGGACAGCAAGCGCGTGGCCAGCTGTTCGGCCGACATTTCGAGCGAGAAGAACGCGACGACGCCGCCCTTGTTGGGCTCGTTCTCGTAATCGTCGGAGCGCAATGCGTTGAGCCGCGCCCTGGCGATGTTGAAGGCGATATTGGTGGCGAGTGCGGTTTTGCCCATCGAGGGGCGGCCGGCCAGGATAATGAGGTCCGATCCATGCAGGCCGCCCAGCATGCGGTCCAAGTCTTCAAACGAGGTCGCAAGGCCCGAGACGTCGCTCTTGCTTTCATAGGCCGCCGCAGCAACCTCAATCGAGGTCGCGAGCGCCTTCGAAAATGGCGAAAAGCCCGAAGAGGAGGCGCCGCTTTCGGCGAGCGCGAAGAGCGAGCGCTCCGCTTCTTCGATGATATCCTCTGCGCCCGCATCGTCCGGCGGGTTTTCGGCGAGTTCCGAAATCTCCGCGCCGACGCGGATTAGTTCACGCCGCAGCGCCAGATCATAGATGAGTTCCGCATATTCCTGCGCATGCACGGAAAGCTTGGCGGCGCTTTCCAGCAGCGTGAGCAGATAGGAGGCGCCGCCGATTTCTTTGAGCGCGTTGTCCTTGGCGAAACGCTCGCGCATGGTGACGCCGTCGGCGAGACTGCCCGCCGCGATCATCTCGGCACAGGCGGCGAAGATGCGCCCGTGCACTGGATCGTAGAAGTGCTTTGGCTCAAGCCGCGAACTGATGCGGTTATATGTTTCGTTATCGAAAAGAATGGCGCCCAGCAGCGCTTGTTCCGCATCCAGATTGTGCGGCGCCGCGCGGGCGGGCTGGGGCGAAAGTGCGAGAGCGCCGTCTGCGGACATCGCTGCAGCATGGCGCGATTCGGGGCGTGAATTGGTTGATGCGCGCAATTATCCCGAGTCGGCAACAACCGCGTTGGGCGCCGCAAAAAGCAAGAGCGCGAACCCGCACCGGGTCCGCGCTCTGTATTACCTCTGGCCGGACTGGAAGCTTATTGGGCTTCCAGCAGGGACGCGGCATTGGCGGCGATTTCCGCGGCCTGCTCGTCCGCTTGCGCGCGATCGGCGGCTTGCGCCGAGGCGATGACGTTTTCGCCGCGCGCTTGACGTTCGGCTTCATCCTGGCTGCGGGCCACGTTCACCGTGACATTGACCGAGACTTCCGGGTGCAGACGCACCCGCACATTGTGCATGCCGATCGCCTTGATCGGCTTATCCAGCACAACGGCCGCGCGTTCGATCTTGGCGCCGCCCTTGACGATCTCGTCAGCGACGTCGCGCGCGGAAACCGAACCGTAAAGCTGGCCGGCTTCGCCCGCCTGGCGGATGAGCACGTAGCTCTTGCCGTCGATGGCCTTGGAGGCCTTCTCCGCGTCGCCGCGGCTTTCGGCGTTGCGTTTTTCGATTTCGGCGCGGCGCGCTTCGAACACCTTACGGTTGGCTTCGGTGGCGCGGAGCGCTTTCTTCTGCGGCAACAGGTAGTTGCGCGCGAAGCCGTCGCGCACCTTCACTTCATCGCCGATAAAGCCGAGGTTCTCGACGCGTTCGAGGAGGATCACATGCATGGTCGTGGCCTCCCTTATTGAACGGCGAACGGCAGCAGCGCGAGTTCACGCGCCAACTTGATGGCGCGTGCGAGTTCGCGTTGCTTCTTGGCGGAGACAGCGGTGATGCGCGCCGGGACGATCTTGCCTTTTTCGCTGATGTAGCGCTGCAGCAGCTTGACGTCCTTGTAGTCGATCTTCGGCGCGTTGGCGCCGGAGAACGGGCACACCTTGCGCCGACGGCCGAACGGACGGCGCGCCGGAATGTTCGAGATGTTGATCTTGGTGGCTTGGCTCGACATGGCGATTATTCCTCCATGCCTTCAAAGCCGCCTTCGTCGTCGCGGCCTTCACGGCGCTGACGACGGCGCTCATCGCGATCGCGACGGGCGAGGATCGGCGAAGGCTCTTCGTCCAATTCTTCGACGCGGATGGTTTTGAAACGCATCACGTCTTCGTTGATCTTCTGGCGGCGCTCCAGTTCGTGCACCGCTTCCGGCGGGCAATCGAGGTTCAAAAGCGCGTAGTGGCCCTTGCGGTTCTTGCGCACCCGGTAGGCGAGGTTGCGCAGACCCCAATATTCCGACTTGCCGACGCGGCCGCCGAGTTCGGTGACGGTTTTGGTGATGTCTTCGACGAGAGCGTCGACTTGCTGCGGCGAGATATCCGGCCGCGCAATCAGCACGTGTTCGTAGTACGCCATATTGTCCTCTTCCTGGGGATCCGCGGCGCCCGGACAGGGGAAGAACCCGCCCCGGCGATGGACCCTGGGCGCACGGATTGCCCCAAGGCCGCGGATCGCGAAGGCGCGGAAAATACGGATTTCGGCTCCGGAAGCAACCCTTTGGCGCGCTATTTCGCGCTCTTTGTCGTCCCCTGACGGGCGAACCTATCGCCACGGCGTTGAAATGCCTTGGGCCCGATCGAACTCAGGCGCACGGTTTTGGACAAAAGCCGTGCGGTGCGCCTTATGAAGGAGCTGTTGAAACGCGGCCTGCGGGAGGCTGGGCTGGAAGGCCCGGTGCGCGCCGCCATGTGGCGCGCCAGCAATTTCGGCTGGAGCCACGAGTGCCCGATCTGCATGGGCCGCCTCAAAGCCTTCCGCCCCGACGGCGAAGACCACCCTGTCCTTTATGAGCTGGAGGTGGTGGGCGGGGGTTACCGGCCGAACATGGCTTGCCCGCTCTGCGGGGCCACGGACCGGGAACGGCTGGTTTACCTCTTCCTGCGGCGTCGGCCGCAGCTCCTGGCGGGCCTCATGCGGCTGATGCATCTGGCCCCGGAGCCCAAGCTAGAGGAATCGTTCCGATCGCGGCCGAACATCGACTACCTGACCGCCGACCTGATGGACCCCAATGTCGACGTCAATCTCGACCTGACCGCGATCCCATATGGCGAAGCGACGTTCGACGCGGTCATCGCCAATCACATCATGGAGCACATCCCCGACGACGCGCAGGCGATGCGCGAAGTGTTCCGCGTGCTGAAGCCCGGCGGCTGGGCCATTCTGCAGGTGCCGATCTCGCTCAAGCTGGCCTTCACGGATGAGGACCCGTCAGTCACCGACCCCGCGGAGCGAGAGCGGCGCTTTGGCCAGCACGACCACGTGCGCATTTACACCGCGATCGACTACACCACGCGCCTGGCGCGCGCGGGCTTCGAAGTCGAGCGGTTCAACTGGGAAGCGCACGCCTACGATTTCGGCGGCGCCGCCAACCGCTATGGCCTCTTGCGCAAGGAGACCCTGTTCTTCGCCCGCAAGCCTGCCGCGGCTTGAGGCTTGAGGCGGGGGGTGCTACCGGCCTCGGCCCGGAGGATCCATGTCGCTTGCTTTCATCTTTCCCGGCCAGGGCGCGCAGACGCCGGGCATGGGCCGCGGGCTATTCGACGCCTTTGCGGCGGCGCGCGAGGTGTTTGAAGAAGTCGATGAGGCGCTGGGCGAGCGCCTGTCGCGGCTGATCTTTGAAGGACCGGCCGATGACCTAACGCTTACCGCGAACACGCAGCCGGCGCTGATGGCGGTGAGCCTCGCGGCGATGCGCGCGCTCACCCGCGAGTTTGGCGTCGACGCCAGCAAGGCTGCGTTCGTGGCAGGACATTCGCTCGGCGAATATTCCGCGCTCGCAGCCGCGGGCGCGCTCTCCATCAGCGATGCGGCGCGCCTGTTGCGCAGGCGCGGCCAAGCCATGCAAGCCGCCGTCCCCGTTGGCGAAGGCGCCATGGCGGCGCTGATTGGCAGGGTCGATGTCGCCACCGCCGAAGAGATCGCCAAGGAAGGATCGAGCGCAGGGGTCGTCGTCGTCGCCAACGACAACAATATCGGCAATGTCGTCATCTCCGGCGAAAAGGCCGCGATTGACGCCGCTCTGGCGGCCGCGAAAGCGAAGGGCGTGCGCGGCATGGCGCTCAACGTGTCGGCGCCGTTCCACTCGCCCTTGATGCAGCCGGCCGCTGACGCGATGGCGGAAGCGCTTGCGAGTGTCGAGATCGCACCACTCGCCGCGCCGCTCGTCGCCAACGTCACGGCGCGCCCCGTCAACGAGCCGGCGACAATCCGCAAGCTTCTCGTGGAGCAAGTCACCGGCCGCGTGCGCTGGCGCGAAAGCGTCGATTGGATGGCGACGGAGGGCGGCGTCGCGTGCTTCGTCGAAATCGGCGCGGGCAAGCAGCTTTCCGGCATGGTGAAGCGCACCGCGCCCGATGCCGAGACTATCGCGCTCAACGAGCCCGCCGATTTGGAAGCGTTCGCGAAAACGCTGTGACGTTGCAGGCGGCCATGCTGCGCGGCGTGAATCTCGGCAAGCGCAAAGTCATCATGACGGAGCTCAAGGCCGTCTGCGAAGGCGCCGGCTGTGCGGATGTGAAGACGCTGCTCGCCAGCGGCAATGTTGTGCTCAACGCAAAGCTCAAGGGCGAGGCGTTGGAAAAGAAGCTGGAAGCGGAAATCTTGAAGGGCCTCGGGCTGAAGACTGACGTCTTCGTACGCACCCACGCCGAACTGGAGGCGATTATCGTCGCCAATCCGTTCAAGGCGTTCGCCAAGAAAGACCCGAGCCACTTTGTCGTCTATTTCCTGCGCGCCGCGCTGAGCGCCGCGGACAAGGCGGCGATGGCGACGAACCAAGGCAGCGAAGAGGTGAAGCACGGCCGCGGCTGC
>DASZSK010000027.1:0-15468 GCA_035548735.1 Caulobacterales bacterium
TCGCTTCTCTGCGCCAGCGCTGCTTGCCGTCCGGCGTCAGCGTTTCACCGATAAACGCGATGCGCGCGCCATCGCAACGCGCCAAAGCGGCGATCGGCGTGCGGCAGGAGCCGTCGAGCGCGTCCAGGAACGCGCGCTCCGCTTCGATTTCGACGCGCGCCAACATGTGTTCCAGCGGCGCGAGACGCGTCAGTGTTTGGTGATCGTCCGCGCGCGCGGTGATCGCCAGCGCGCCCTGACACGCAGCGGGGGGCATCGCTTCGGGATCGATGAGGCTCCGCGCGTGCTGTTCAAGCCCCAGCCGTTTCAGGCCGGAGAGCGCGAGAAAGGTTGCGTCGGCGACGCCGGCTTCGAGCTTCTTCAGGCGCGTATCGACATTGCCGCGCAGCACCGCGACTTGGAGATCGGGCCGCGCGAACAAGGTTTGCGCCTGCCGCCGCAAACTCGCGGTGCCGACGACGGCGCCGGGCGGCAGATCGTACAGGGAGGCCGCCTTCGTGCTGACGAAGGCGTCGCGCGGATCTTCGCGCGCGGGCACGCAAGCAAGCACGATGTCGTCGGGCAATTTGGTCGGCAGGTCCTTGAGCGAGTGCACGGCGATGTCGATGCGCCGGTCGCGCAGGGCTTCGTCGAGTTCCTTGGTGAAGAGGCCCTTGCCGCCGGTCTCGATCAGCCGGCCTTCCTGCTGTTTGTCGCCGCTCGTGGTGATGGGGGTGATGGGGAGGGCGTCTTCCGCGACGCCCAGAAGCCGCGCGAGGTCGGCGCGCACCATCGAGGTCTGGCGAAGCGAGAGCGCCGAGCCGCGGGCGCCGATGCGAAGCACGGGAGTCATCGCTTTGATGTAGAGCACCCTATGCGCTGCCGACCTCCCGGGCGAGCGAAGCGAGACCCGGGACCCACGGGTTGAACGCCGCGTCTTTTGCTCTGGCTCCCGGGTCTCGCTTCGCTCGCCCGGGATGACGGCGTTGTATTGTCGATGCGGGCCTTTACATCGGGCGCATGAGCCTGACCGTTCTCGGCATCGAATCGTCCTGCGACGAAACCGCGGCGGCGGTGCTGCGCCTGGACGACGGCCGGCCCGAAGTGCTGTCCGACGTGGTGCTGAGCCAGACCGCGGCGCACGCCCCGTTCCGGGGCGTCGTGCCGGAGATCGCCGCACGGGCGCATGTCGAGGGACTGGACGGGGTCATCGACGCAGCGATGCGCGAGGCGGGTGTCGGCTTCGCCGATCTGGACGGTGTCGCCGCGACCGCGGGTCCGGGCCTGATCGGCGGCGTCATGGTCGGGCTCGTCGCCGGCAAGGCGATTGCGCTGGCGCACGGCAAGCCGCTGGTCGCGGTGAACCACCTCGAAGGGCACGCGCTTTCGCCGCGCCTGGCGGCGCCGGTGGCGTTTCCGTATCTGCTGCTGCTGGTTTCGGGCGGTCATTGCCAGTTTATCGCCGTGCTGGGGCTCGGCCAGTATCGCCGGCTCGGTTCGACCATCGACGATGCTCTGGGCGAGGCGTTTGATAAGACAGCGAAATTGCTGGGCCTCGATTATCCGGGCGGCCCCGCCGTCGAGGCGCTGGCGGCCAGAGGCGACGCGTCACGCTTCGATCTGCCGCGACCGCTTGTCGGCCGCGATGGCTGCGATTTCTCTTTCGCCGGACTAAAGACCGCCGTCGCCCGCGAAGTGGAGCGGCGGGGCCAACTGGCGGAACAAGACAAGGCCGATCTCGCGGCGGGCTTCCAGGCGGCGGTTCTCGATGTGGTGGGCGACCGGGCGCAGAATGCCATGATCGCGTTCGATGCGTTTTGGGGGGCGGAGGGCCGTCTGGTGGTCGCCGGCGGTGTCGCCGCGAACAGGGCGTTGCGCGGGAGGCTGGAAGGGCTGGCTGCGGCGCGGCGGTATCGATTTTTCGCACCGCCGCTCAAATGGTGCACGGACAACGCCGCGATGATCGCCCTC
This sequence comes from Caulobacterales bacterium, assembly GCA_035548735.1. GTDB lineage: Bacteria > Pseudomonadota > Alphaproteobacteria > Caulobacterales > Aquidulcibacteraceae > Vitreimonas. Next base: position 1,951 of record DASZSK010000027.1, read on the forward strand.
GCGGGGGCCGAAAGACTGGCGGCAGGATTCAGCGATGACCTCGCGGCGCCGGCCCGGCCGCGTTGGCCCTTGGATGAAGCCGCGGCTCTCTCGCGCCCGAGCCATAAGCCCGGGCGCAAGGGAGCTAAAGCTTAGCCGACGATGCGAGCGGCCACGAGCAGGAGCGGCGCAGCAGCGGTCGCAACCAGCGCGATCGCCACAATGACGCTCAGAGCGCGGGCCAGGGCCGGCATTTCATGCGCAGACATGGGTCTCTCCGTTCGTTCTCATGCTGCAAGTGCGAAGGGCGCTTGCAGACGGAGAGATGATGCCGTTCTGCTCAAGTTTGAAGGTAGGAAATAGCGGCTCACCTCTGCAAAAACGCATTGGATTACCTGCATCCATTACCAGAGAGCAAGGAAAGCGCAGGCGCGAACGGCTGGCCATTCGCGCCTGCACAAGGGGCCTGCGCTGGGAGCCGCAGGGATCAGGCGACGATGCGGGCCGCAGTCTCAAGCAGCGGCAGCGCGGCGGCGGCGACGATACTGGCCGAGATCAGCAGGAAAGCGGCGGAGAGGAGGCGGGAGGGTTGCAGGGCGGCGGTCATTGGCGGGGCTCCGTGAGAAGCGTTGAACACCATCATCTTCTAGCACCGGCCTGGCGGGTAATCAATGAATAAAATCGTTTGCGTTCACACATGGACAAAGTTTTAGAATTTGCGTCGCCGGGGCCTTAAGCGTGAACGGCGGTCGCTGCCGGCGCGGAGGCCCGCGCGTAAAGTCCGTTGAAGATGAGTTCGAACACACCGTTCAGCTCGCGTTCGAGCTTCGGCAGGGTGAGGCGGGAGAACAGCTTGGGAAAGCCGAACTTCGCCGTCGCCGATTGCAGCATTTCGGCGGTAAAATCGGTGTCGCAGGGCGCGAACAGGCCGCTGTCGATCCCTTCCTGAAGCAAAGCCGCGAGCGTCACGCGGTCCTGGGCCAAGCATTCGTTGAAGAACAGCGGGCGCTCAGTGGCCAAAACTTCGGCGACTTCGAGGATTTTGGCGTTTTCCTCGACCAGACGATAATTGTCCCGCATGCGCGTGAAGAAGATTTCGCGCAGCTTCTGATCGACCGTCAGGTCCTTGCGGCGGGCGACGGCGGCCATGACCCCGTGCTCGTCCGCGTAATGCTTGCGCGCCATGGCTTCGGCGATGTCGATCTTGGCTTCGAAGAAGCGATAGATATTGCCCGGAGACATCCCGCAATCGGCGGCGATTTCCGCCATCGTTGTCTTCCCGTAGCCGTAGTGCTTGATGCGCGCCATGGCCGCATGGAGAATGCGGTCACGCGTCGAGATCTTGTCATCCATCCCCACAAAATACGCGGTTTCGACTGAACATTCAATGAAACATTCAGTACAGGCGCAGGCGTTCGGAAGCGTGGCGGTGTTGGGCGGCGGCGCCTGGGGGACGGCCCTGGCGCAGATCGCGGCCGCCGCGGGGCGGAGCATCACCGTTTGGGCGCTGGAGCCCGAAGTGGTGGAGGCGGTGAACGCCCGCCATGAGAACCCGCTGTTCCTGCCGGATCGCCCACTCAATCCCGTCGTGAAGGCGACGGCTGACCTCGGCGCGGCGATTCAGGCGGAGCTGATCCTGGCGGCGACCCCGGCCCAGCACATGCGCGGCGTGCTGAAGAAAATTGCCCCGAACATCCCCGCTGCGAAGCCGATTGTGCTCTGCGCCAAAGGCGTGGAGCAAAAGACGCTCGCGCTGATGGCGGAAGTGCTGGCGGCTGAAATCCCGCACGCGGGCGCGGCGGTGCTGTCCGGTCCGGGCTTCGCCAAGGACGTGGCGCGCGGCCTGCCGACCGCCACCACCATCGCCAGCCGCGACGCGGAGCTGGCGCAGCGCATCGTCGCCACGATCGGCCTGCCGACCTTCCGCCCATACGTTACGGACGATCTGGTGGGCGCCGAGATCGGCGGCTCGGTGAAGAACGTCATCGCCATCGCCTGCGGCGTGGCGGAGGGGCGGAAGCTGGGCGACGGCGCCCGCGCGGCTTTGATCACCCGAGGCTTTGCAGAACTGGTGCGCCTGGGGCTCGCCATGGGCGCGCGGCTGGAGACGCTCTCCGGGCTCTGCGGGCTGGGCGATCTCGTGCTCACCTGCGCGAGCATGAGTTCGCGCAACACCTCGCTGGGCGCAGCGCTCGGCGAAGGCCGCACATTGCAGCAGATTCTGAGCGAGCGGCGCTCCGTGGCCGAAGGCGTCGCCAGTGCGCCGGCGGTGGTCGCGCTGGCCAAAAAGCACGGCGTCGAAATGCCGATCTGCGCCGCCGTCGAAGGCATTCTCGACGGACGCCTGAGCGTGGACGAAGCAATCACCGCGTTGCTCTCGCGTCCGTTCCGCGCCGAGGGTCAATGAATCCGGCGCGACCGCCTGCGGGCGCATTGATCGCGCGGCTCGACGACATTCCCAATCCGGGCGCCAAGGCGTTCGACTTCCGTGCGGGCCACGCCATCTGGTCGGTGATCGTGGCGCGGCGCGGCGAGGACGTGTTCGCTTATGAAAACGAATGTCCGCACGCCGGTTATCCGTTGGAGCGCCCGGACGGCCGCGTGGTGATGCAGAGCGGACGCTACCTGGTGTGCAGCGCGCACGGCGCCAGCTTCGACGTCGAAGACGGCGAATGCGTCGGCGGCCCTTGCGACGATCCGCTCACCGTGATCGCCATCGCGGTGCGTGATGGCGAGGTCAGACTGGCTTAAATTCGAGACGCGCCAGAAGGCGAAAGGATCACGCTTCTGGTTCGATATTGGCGTCGCGGCGGCGTCGCGTCAGCAAATACCCCGCGCCGGCGAGGGCGGCGACGCCCGCAGCCACCCACACATAAATCGCGTTGATGCCGCCAGCGGGCGCCGTCTGCTCGGCTTCAGCAGGGGGCGCGGCGACGACCGACGCAACGCCGGTGATCAGACCCGGCACGCTGTAATTGGAGACGCGATCGGCGCTGGCGTTGAAGTCGGCGTAGCGCTGGCCTTCCGGGAAGGTGAGCATCGCCAGCATCGCGGGCGCGGCGGCCGTGATCTCCGGCATCTGGTCGGCCGTCCCGATTGAGGTGAAGCCGACGACCGCTTGGCGGCCGAGCGCTTTTTGCTCGTGGCGGAAATCCTTGCCGCCTGCGGCGGGCGGCGCCGTGCGCTCCGCCCAGGTGAGATTGAGCCCGGCATTGTCGAACGCGGGCTGAATGGCGAAGCCTTCGAATGGCCGATGCTGATTGGTGCGTGCGCTCTTCACGTCGTCTTCGAAATTCGCGGCGCTCAGGCCGCCTGCGCTGTCGGCGCGGACATAGCCGATGGCGTCATAGGAAAGCACACAGGCCCAGGAATCGGGCGCGTCCACCTTTTCATTCGCCGGCGCCAGCATGCCGAGGATGTCGCCCGAAGGCGTCGCTGCGTTGGCGCGGGCCAAAAACGCGCGCGCCTCGTCGGCGGAATAGAACTTCCAGCCGTCCGGGACATTGAGGCTCAGGTCGCCATTGTGCAGTGAGATCTGTCCGCTCTGACCTTGCGGGCCGGCTGTCGCGGCGGGCTGCGTGTTCGCCGGTTGGAGCGGCGCGGCATGCACCGGCGGCTCGGCCACGTCGGGGCCGGGCTTGCTGTGGCCGTCTGCGAAGGCGGGGCTGCTCAACAGCAAGAGCGCGGCGGCGGCGAGCGCCCCGGCGGCGGCGAACAGCGTCTTCATGATCCCCTCTCCCAATGGTCCCGCACCAGTCCGGCGAGTCATTAACCAAAAGCGGCCGGCTTGTCGCCTTTCAGCCTGTACAGGCTTGGCGGAGTTCCGCGGCGGCTGCGCGCATGGCTTCGGCGATGGCGGCGCGCCAGGCCGGCAGGGTCGCGGCGTCTTGCGCGGCGGCGGGATAGAGCACGGCGCGGGATGAGCTGACCACGCCGCCTTCGAGCCCGCGTGGGCCCTTGACGAACCCGGCGACGGCGTCGACGGCGCTCGCGCCCTGAGCGCCGTAACCCGGCACCAGGAAGAGCGAATTCGGCAGCGTCTGGCGGAGCGCGCGCGCTTCGTCGGGATAGGTGGCGCCGGCGACGGCCATCAGCCCGGACCAGCCGCTCTCGCCCTGGAGACGCGGGGCTTCGGGCGCGATCATCTCGCCGACCCGCCGCCACAGCGGCGCGCCGCCGACATCGAGATCCTGCAGATCGCGCGCGCCGGGATTGGAGGTGCGCACCAGCACGACGACGCCGCGCTTCTGCTGCTCGGCGGTTTTCAGGAATGGTTCGAGCGAGTCGCGACCGAGATACGGGTTCACCGTGACGGCGTCGGCGTTGAAGCCGCCCACGCCGAAGGCGGCGCGAGCATAGCCCTCGGCGGTGGTGCCAATGTCGCCGCGCTTGGCGTCGAGAAGGACGATGAGGCCTTTCGTCCGCGCATGCGCGCATAGCGCTTGCGCTGCGGCGAAACCTTCGGCGCCGAACGGTTCGAAGAAGCCGAGCTGCGGCTTGATCACCGCGGCATGTTCGGCGGCGATGTCGATGATGGCTTCGCCGAAGGTGCGGATGGCGGCGACGCCTTCGCCGAACAGAGCCGGGATGCGGTCAGGCAGGGGGTCGAGCCCGACGCAAAGCGGCGTCGCGCGCGCGCGCACCGCTTCGATAAGGCGGTCGGCCAGCATCAATGTTGCTGCGCGACGCGGCGCATGTCCGCCGGCGAGATGCAGATAATCTGCGCAACCGCGAGCGAGCGGCGAAGGTTGTCGGCCTGTTCGCCGTAATCGTCCGGGCGCATGCGCGGTGCGGGATCGCCTTCGGCGGTGACGTGTTCGACTTGCAGCAGGCGGCGGATGGAGGAGGGCGAAGCGGTGTAGAGCCGCCCGCGGCGCGCCGATTCCGCGACCGTGACGCCGACGACGATGCCGTTCGAAGCAATCGCTGGACCGCCGCTGATGCCGGCGAGGGAACCTTCGAGATGTTCGGTGCGGCCGATCTGCGCCCAGACCAAGACGGGCTCCTCGAACGAATAACGCCCACGAGATATCAGATTCTCGCGCCCCACGAGACGTGAATAGGCTTCGCCGGGTCGTCCCTGCGGGTAGCCGACGTGATAGGCGCGCTGACCGACCGTGAAATGATCCTCGGAGGTGTCGACGGCGAGCGCGACGGGCGCGACGTCGGTTTTCAAGAGGGCGAGATCGGCGAACGACGCGATGCGGCGCTCCTTTACCGGTACGGCGGCGCCGCGCGCCACGATGATCCCGACCTGTTCGCAGGAATCGACCACGTGGCGCGAGGTGAGCCACCAGCCGTCCTCGCTGATCGCGAAGGCCGTGCCGAGCCCGGACGAAGCGGGGCCAGTGTCCACCAGGATTTCCGGGTCGTAGGTTGATGGCGGCGGCAGCGAGGAGCCGGCCTGCGGTTCTTCCGGCGGCGCCGGCGGCGCGTTGGCGTGCTCATCGATGCGCGACAACAGAAAGAAGATCGCGCCGATAGCGAGGACGTAGATCAGCCAGTCAGGCAGGAAGCGCACGCTTCACCCCAGAACCGACAATCCGACGCTGCTCAGCCGGCTCAGCGCGGGATCCGAGACGGCGCCGGCGATGATCAGCGCCAGCCCAATTTTTATGCTCATGAGGAACACGGCGGCGGCGACATCGCCCTCGGCGATGCGGCGCGGCAAATTGCGCAGGAACATGTCGGCGAAACGGAACGCTATCATCTGTAGAAGCAGCGTGACGACGCCCCAGATCAGGAGATCGAGCAGTCCCAGCGCATGCGCGAGGCACGAACCCATCGGGATCGCCAGCCCCACGACAACGCCGCCGAAGGCCAAAGAAGCCGAGGGATTGCCAGCCCGGATCAGCGCCAGCTCTTTGTGAGGCGTCATCAGCACGTAGATGATGAGCGAGGCCACGAATAGGCCAAGGGCGACGCCAAGTTGGATGATGAAGTCCGGGAATCCCGCAACGAAGGATTCAACGGGGCTCGAAATGTCCCACATGGCGCCCTCTTCTGATGCTTTGGCGGTAGCGGTTCCTTCAGGGCGGCGCAAGCCGAGGCGTCAGAGTTTGACGTAGGGTTCAACCAGAGGAGTGCAGAACATGGGTGAACGCAAGGCGGCGGTGGTGACCGGCTCCACCAGCGGCATCGGCCTCGGGATCGCAACGGCGTTCGCCAAGGCGGGCATGGACGTCATGCTCAACGGGCTCGGCGATCAGGCCGAGATCGAGCGCACCCGCGCGGCGCTGGAGGCGGAGGCGGGCGTGACGGTGAAGTTCGACGGCTCCGACCTGACCAAGGCCGAGGGCTGCGCCGAACTGGTCGCCAACACGGAAAAAACCTTCGGCAAAGTCGACGTGCTTGTGAACAACGCCGGCGTGCAATTCGTCAGTCCGGTCGAGGACTTCCCGATCGAAAAATGGAACCTCATCATCTCGCTCAATCTGAGCGCGGCGTTTTTCGCCACGCGCGCCGCGATGCGCGGCATGAAGGCGCGGAAGTATGGGCGCATCATCAACACGGCCTCGGCGCACGCGCTGGTGGCTTCGCCGTTCAAGGCGGCCTACGTCTCGGCGAAGCACGGGCTTTTAGGCTTGACGAAAACGGTGGCGCTCGAAGGCGCCGAGTTCAACGTGCGCTGCAACGCGATTTGCCCCGGCTATGTGCATACGCCTCTGGTCGACGCGCAGATCCCCGACACCATGAAAGCGCGCAACATGACGCGCGAGCAGGTGATCAACGACGTGTTGCTTGCGGCGCAGCCGACCAAGGAATTCGTCAAGGTCGAGGACATCGCGGGGTTGGCGCTCTTCCTCATCTCCGACGCCGCCAATCAGATCAACGGCGCGGCGCTCTCGATCGACGGCGGCTGGACCGCGCAGTGAGCGCGTCGAAAAAGAAGATCAGTCTCGCCCTGCAAGGCGGCGGCGCGCTCGGGGCCTATGCCTGGGGCGCGCTCGATCGCTTGTTCGAGGACGAGCGCATCGAGATCGCGGCGATTTCGGGCTGTTCGGCGGGCGCGATGAACGCGGTGGTGGCGGCGGAAGGGTTCGCCGAAGGCGGCGCCGATGGCGCGCGCAAGCAATTGCGCGCGTTCTGGGAAGGCGTGGCGCGGGCGGGGCTGAGCAATCCCTATCGCCGCACGCCGCTGATGGCGCTGATGAACACGTTTACCCCGGCCTGGGCGCAGAATGCCGCCAGCATGTGGGCCGACATCTATTCGCGGCTGGCTTCGCCTTATGACACCAATCCGCTCAATCTCAATCCGCTGAAAGATCTGCTGGAAGAGCTGGTGGATTTCGAGCGGGTGCGCGCCTCGAGCATTCCGCTGTTCATCGCCGCGACCAATGTCGAAACGGGCCGGGTGCGCATCTTTCAGAACAAGGAGCTGACCGCGGATCATATGATGGCGTCAGCCTGTCTGCCCTTGGTGTTCCAGGCCGTGGTGATCGACGGAACGCCGTACTGGGACGGCGGCTATGTCGGCAATCCGCCGCTGTTCCCGCTGTTCGACATCAAGGAGACGCGCGACATCCTGATCGTGCAGATCAACCCGATCGTGCGGCCGGGCGCGCCGCGCACCGCCTCCGACATCATGGCGCGCGTCAACGAGATCACCTTCAACGCCAGCCTGCTGGCCGAATTGCGCGCCATCGATTTCGTCACGCGTTTGCTGGAGCAGGGGCGGCTGCCGGAGGGACGCTATCGTCACATGCTGATGCACCGCATGAGCCAGGACAAAGCGCTGCGCCCGTTAGGGATCGGCGTCGATCTCAACACCGACCTCGCCTTCTTCGAGGAATTGTTCAAGACCGGCCGGCGCGCCTGCGGTGCTTGGCTTAAAAAGAATTTCGACGCCGTAGGCGAGCGCTCGACCGTCGATCTCCGCGCCATGTTCGCCGGCGAAAACGGCAATGCGGAGCCGGAAAACGACGATCCTGACGCGGATGAAACACAGCCGCACTAGCGGCTCATTCACGTTTCCTTAGCCGTACCGGCCGACAGTGCGCGCCATGCGTCTCGCACGCCGAGCCCTCGCCGTCATGCTCATCGCCGCGTTCATCGCGGCGCCCGTGCCTGTGTTCGCGGAAGGCGGAGAGCAGGCGCCGCCGGACCGGCAGCAGCGTCTCACCTCGGCGGACACTTACCTGCCGATGCCGACGCTCTCGGCCGGCGTGATCCAGCGCTACGATACGCGCGGCACCATCGTCGTCGATATGGGGCTCGATGTTCCAGATCCGAATTTGCGCGAGCGGGCGCGGGCCAACGCGCCGCGTTTGCGCGATGCGTTGCGCACGGCGCTGACAATTTATACGTCGACCTATTATCGCGACCGCATGGCCCCGGACCCGGACACGGCGGCGCGTCTGATGCAGGCGGCGGTGGATCGCACACTTGGCGCGCCAGGCGCGCGCGTGCTGTTGGCGAATATCATCTTTCAGCGCCGCAGCGGCTGATCAGCTTCCGCGGCAGGCGATCGGCAGCACATAGCGCGCCGCGCCCGTTTCCGGCGTCGCCCGCCAGATTTGCTGCGGCTCATCGCGCGCCACCACGGTCTCGCCCGAGCCCATGATCTGCCGCTCGACGATCACGAACTTCTCGTCCGTGCAATTGAAGCGGTAGTGAATGCGCTCGAGTTCGTAGTGAATGATGTTGAGCCGGTCGGACGCCGCCGCCTGATAGATCTGCTGATGGCCGTAATGCACCTGCAGCCAGATGTCGGCGATGCCGTTGGCGCGGGTGATGGTGCGCTGGTTGAAGTGAATGGTCCCGCCATCCGTCGTGCGCAGGATGAACAGCCAATCCGGCAGGTTCTGCGTCTGGCTGAGGACGAGCGCGCCGTTCTGCTGCGGCTGCGCGCTTGTCGTCGCCGTTCCGGATTGTTGCTGCTGGCCGCACGCGGCGAGCGCGAAAGCGGCGAACGCGGCTACGAAGGAAAATCGCATTGGCTGATCATGCTCCTGATGCGTCGGACCGCAAATCACATGGCTGAGATGCCGCCGTCGACCTTGAATTCCGCGCCGGTCACGAACCGGCTTTCGTCCGAGATAAGATAGAGCGCCATCGCCGCCACGTCCTCGGGCTGACCGATGCGGCCCAGGGGCACCTGCCGACCGAGCTTGGCTTCGGCTTCCGCCTTGCCGAACGCCTGCCGCAGCGGATCGAGGATCGGCGTGCTGATGAACGTTGGGTGGATGGAGTTCGAGCGGATGTCGAGCCCCTGCTTGGCGCAATAAAGCGCGATGTTCTTGGAGAGAAGCCAAACCGCCGCCTTCGAGGCGTTGTAGGCGGGCGTGTTGTGGTTGGCGATCAGCCCGGCGATCGAGGAGATGTTGACGATGGCGCCCGGCTGATGCGCGCGCATGTGCTTGAGCGCGTGCTTGGCGCCGAGGAAGACGCTGTCGACATTCACCGCCATCACGTCTTTCCAGGTCGCGAAATCCAGATGTTCGAGGTCGCCGCCCTTGGCGACGCCGGCATTGTTGATGAGGCCGGAAACGCCCCCCATGGCGGCGCTGGCCGCTTCGAGCGTGGCGATCCATTGTTCCTCATTGGTCACGTCGAGAGCAAAGGCGAATGCCGTTCCCGCGCCTTGCGCCGCGTCAATTTCCGCCGCGACCGCTTGCGCCCCAGCGGAGTTGAGGTCGGCGAGAGCCACCTTCGCGCCTTCGCGCGCCAGCGCTTTGGCCATGGCCGCCCCGAGACCCTGCGCGGCGCCGGTGATGAAGACTTTTTTGCCTGCAACGCGCCCGCTCATCATTTTCTCCCCGATCTCTCGAAACCCTGCGCCGCGACGCCCGTATAGGCAAGCGCGTGCGACCTTGTTGGTGTTGGATCACGACGCGAACGGGGCTATGTCGCACTCACGCTAACGGAGCTGGCCCTATGGATGCCCTGCTGCTCTCGCGTCTGCAGTTCGCGTTCACGATCGGCTTTCACATCATCTTCCCGTCGTTCACGATCGGGCTCGCGTCCTATCTGGCCGTGCTGGAGGGCCTGTGGCTCTTCACCAAGCGCGAGGTGTTCAAGAACCTCTATCTGTTCTGGGTCAAGATCTTCGCCATTTCGTTCGGCATGGGCGTCGTGTCGGGTGTGGTGATGAGCTATCAGTTCGGCACGAACTGGAGCGAATTCGCGCGCACCGCCGGCAGCGTCATTGGCCCTTTGCTCGGCTACGAAGTGCTGACGGCGTTCTTCCTGGAAGCGTCGTTTCTGGGCGTCATGCTGTTCGGCTGGCGCCGCGTCGGGCCGGGCCTGCATTTCTTCGCCACCTGCGCTGTGGCGGTCGGCACGCTCATCTCCGCGTTCTGGATCATCGCCGCCAATTCCTGGATGCAGACGCCCGACGGCTTCGCGCGCGCCGCCGACGGCACTTTGGTGGCGACCGATTACTGGCGCGTGATCTTCAATCCTTCGATGCCGACGCGTTTCGCGCACATGGTTGCGGCGGCGTATCTGACGACGGCGATGGTGGTGGCGGGCGCGTCCGCGTTCGCGCTTCTGAGCAAGCGCGCCGTGAGGGAGAGCGGAACGGCCGTGCGTATGGCGATCCTGATGATGGCGATCGTCGCGCCGCTGCAGATTTTCCTGGGGCATGAGAGCGGCCTCGTCGCGCTGGATCACCAGCCGGCGAAGATCGCCGCGATGGAGGCGTGGTGGAACGATGGCGCCGGGCAGCCGTCGCTGCTGTTTGCACTGCCGAACGAACGTGAGGAGCGCAACGATCTGGAGATCGGCGTACCGGGCGCGGGGAGCATCGTGTTCGGCGTCGAGGCGGAGCGCAAGCTTCCGGGGCTGAAGCAATTTCCGGCTGATCAAAGGCCGCCAGTTTGGATCGTGTTCTGGGCGTTTCGCATCATGGTGGGCATGGGCCTCATCATGGTGGGACTTGGGCTGATCGGGGCGTTCTTGTGGTTCCGTAAGGAGCTGGACAAGACGCGGCTTTATCAGCGCGCGTTGGTGCTTGCGGCGCCGTCCGGTTTCGTCGCGGTGCTGTGCGGATGGATCGCCGCCGAAGTGGGGCGTCAGCCCTACGTCGTCTACGGCGTGTTGCGCACGGGCGAAGCGATATCGCCTGTCGGCGCCGGCGCGGTGAGCACGTCGCTGCTCGTCTTCATCGTCGCGTATGCGATCGTGTTCAGTGCGGGCGCGCTTTATATCTTGCGCCTGATCGCGCAGGGACCCGAACCCGAAGAGCCCCCGCCGCAGACGCATGCGCGCCCGCCGGGTACGCCGCTCGCCGCCATGCCCGGAGAGCGCACATGATGGATTTGCCAATGATTTGGGCGGGGCTGATCGCCGTCGCCGTACTGCTCTACGTTCTGCTCGACGGCTTCGATCTCGGCGTGGGCATTCTCTTCCCGTTCGCGAAAGATGCGCGCGAGCGCGATCAGATGCAGGCGGCGATCGCGCCCGTATGGGACGGCAACGAGACCTGGCTCGTGCTCGGCGGCGGCGGATTGTTCGCGGCCTTTCCCAAAGCCTACGCGGCTTTGATGCCGGCGCTTTATCTGCCGATCATCCTGATGCTGATCGCGCTCATCTTCCGGGGCGTGGCGTTCGAGTTTCGCCATCATGGACGCGAGCGCGGCAAAGGCTTTTGGACCGCGGCGTTCTCCGGCGGATCGATCGCAGCGGCGGCGGCGCAAGGCCTGGTGTTGGGCGGCTTCCTGCAGGGCGGACGCTATGTCGATCAGCGCTTCGCGGGCGGGGCGCTCGATTGGCTGACGCCGTTCTCGCTGCTGGTCGCAGTGTCCGTTGTCGCGGGCTACGCGCTTCTGGGCGCGGCGTGGCTGGTGTTCAAGACGGAGGATGCGCTGATGCAGCGCGCGCGCGGCTGGACCAAGCAGCTTGCGGTGATCGTCGCGCTGGCGATGGGTGCGGTGAGCCTCGGCACTTTGGGCATCGATCCGCGCATCACCGCGCGCTGGGGCCTCACCATGACAAGCGTGGATTGGGGGCAATTCATCAAGCTCGCGCCTTTGCCATTGCTGGCGGCCGTGCTGTGCTTTCTGTTGTGGCGCGGCGATGTCGGGCGCGCGCATCTGCGGCCGTATCTCTACGCCGTGGCGCTGTTCATCATGGGCTATGCGGGCCTCGCCTTCAGTGTCTGGCCGTTCATCGTGCCGTTCGCGCTGACGCCGCATGAAGCAGCCGCCGCCGACAATGCGCTGGCTTTGATGTTGTGGGGCGCGGCGCCGATGCTGCCGCTGATCCTCGCCTACACGGCCTATGTCTATTGGCTCTTCCGCGCCAAAGTGCCGGCCGATGCCGCGTATCATTGAAGGCCCGCCCGAGGCGGATACGCCGCCCACGCCGCTAGCGAAGCGGTTGATGTGGTTCGTTGTGATTTGGGTGGGCAGCTTGATTGCGGTGGCGGCCGTCGCCTACGCGATGCGCGCGTTGATTATGCGCTAACTGAGCAGCCCGGATTCGTCGGCCCCGTGATTGCGAAGCATTCCCCGCACCTCGGCCTCGATCGTGCGGAGCTCGGCCAGCATGGTTTTCTTTGTGTCCGTCGGAGAGAAGTCGAAGCCGTCGGGCGGGCGTCCCGCTTCAACGTCGGCGATGGCCAAGCGGACATGCTTCAAGCGAAAGCGCAGGCCCAAGATGAGGCGATCCTGGTCGGAGAGGCTGTCGAGGTCCACGGGGCCGCTCTCAGCCCATCAGCCGCGCCCACTGGGCTGTGTCGGTATATTGCTGGAAGCTCACAATTTTGCCGTCGGTGAAGCGGAACACGTGGCAAAATTGCGCGTCGAGCTTTGCGCCGCTTGCTTTCATCACGCCGCCATAACGGCCGAGCGTGACGACATGGTCGCCGCCGTCAATGACGGTGTCGGGAATGACCGTGAACTTGTCGATCGCGTCGAGGAGCCGGCCGAAGACGCCGTCGCCGATTGCTTGCGGGCCGACGTACGGGTTTCTGTCGGCAAGCGGATTGCCCTCCGCCTCGCGCCACTGAATGTCGGGATGCATCGCGCCAAACAGCACCGATGGATCGTTGCGCGCGAAGCCGGCATAGGCGGCTTTGATAGCTTCGACATTCGACATGCTTTCCCCCCGTGATGGCGTCACGAATAGCACCAAATCGACGCGGGGGCTCACTTATTCGGCCGCTGCATCCATGAATTTGGCCAACGCCACGTCGCGTTCGCTGACGCCATCGGCGTCGTGCGTGGTAAGCACAACGTCCACGCGATTGTAGACGTTGAACCATTCCGGATGGTGGTCGTGCTTTTCGGCATGGAGCGCGACGCGCGTCATGAAGGCGAAGGCGGCGTTGAAATCGGCGAATTTGTAGCTCTTGGCGATGGCGTCGCGGCCGTCGACCGCGCGCCAGCCGGAGAGTTCACGCAGCGCCGCTTGGGCGCCGATCTTGGCGATGGGCACGGGCATGCTCCAAAACAAAAGCGCCGCCATCTTGCGACAGCGGCGCTTCCATTGCGAGTGCGACGTTTTACGGCTGCGCCGGGTTCGGCTCGTCCGAGGCGCCGGCGATAACCTGGCCTTTGCCCAGCTTCGAGTTCCATATGCCGTAGACGAAGTAGA
>DASZSK010000028.1:0-13270 GCA_035548735.1 Caulobacterales bacterium
GATCGGCGCGGTCGGCGCCAATGCGAGCAGCGTGAGCAGCGCGCCATGCGGATCGAAGCCGCGGATGGCGAGCTTCGCACCGACCGTCAGCCCGACATAAAGCACCCCGCAGATCGCAGCGCCCGTGATGTAATCGCGCTCCACCGCGCCTTGTGTGCCGGTCATGGCTCTCTCCTTGTGACAAGCAAGCTCTTCTAAATGACAAGCTAACTTTACTGATCACGCATGTCAAGCACCCTTTCCATCGATGCTTGACGTGAGACTATCGTCTCATTATAGCGCCATCATCTCATGTCCAACCGTCGCTCCCCCGGCCGCGAAAAGCAGCGCCTGCGCACACGCAAAGCGATCCTCGAGGCCGCCGCACGCCTTTTAAAACGCGGCGCGACGCCGACGCTGGAAGATGTGGCGGAGGAAGCCCTGGTCTCGCGCGCAACGGCGTATCGCTACTTCCCCAGCGTCGAAGCGCTGCTGATCGAAACCGCGATCGATGTCGCGGTCCCCGATCCGCACGCGCTGTTCGCCGGCGACACGCGCGACGATCCGGTGACGCGCGTCACGGCGGCCAATGACGCGCTCGACGACATGATGCGCGACAATGAACACACGCTTCGCCTCATGCTGGCGCAGTCGGTGGCGCGCGGCGCGACCGATGCGCCGCCCCGTCAGAACCGCCGCATCCCGCTCATCGAAACGGCGCTCGCGCCCGCGCGCGATCGTTTTGGCCCGAGCGATTACAAGCGCCTCACGCAGGCGCTCGCGCTCATCCTGGGCACGGAAGGGATGATCGTTTTCAAGGACGTGCTGCAACTCGACGACGCGGAGGCCCGCAAGACCAAGCGCTGGGCTATTCGCGCTTTGATTGAGGCGGCGCAGAAGAAGGAGGGATGATCGCCATCACAAAATCGCGAGGCCGACGCGCGGGCTAAAAGCGCGAATTGAAAACTGCATCCAAACGCAAAGGTCGGCGCATCCAACGCCGGCAAAGGAGAACCCATGTCCAAACGTCACGATCTTTATCGCCCGATCCACAAGGGCTTGCGCCTCGGCGCGTCGCGCATGCTCATCGCGCTCGGCCAGGCCGATTGGCGCGACTCCGTTGCAACCGCCTCGCTTCTGCAGACGCTCAAAACCCACCTTGCGCTCGCACGCGAGCATCTCGAACACGAGGATGCGGAAATCCTCCCCCCGCTTCGGGCCAAGGCGCCGGAAATGGCGCACGTCTTGGATCACGATCATGAAGATCATTACGACACGTTCCGCGACCTCGATGAATGCATCGCCGAAGTGGAAGGCGCGCCCAGCAAGGATCAACGCGCGATGGCCGGCCAGGCGCTCTACGTTCGGTTCTCCACTTATCTGGCCGATGACTTCATGCACATGGCGCGCGAGGAGAACGAAGCCATGCCGCTCTTCCATGCGCTCTTCACCGACCAGGAGCTGATGGAAATGGAAGGCCGCATCATCGGCTCGATCCCGCCCGCGCGGCTGACGCAGTATTACGAGATCATGATCCCGGGCATGTCGCCGCCGGAGCGCGCGGATTTCCTCCGTTACGTCAAGGCAGTGGCTCCGCCGGAAGCTTACCAGCACCTCTACGGCGTGGCGCAGGCTGCGCTCGCGGCCGATGCGGCCAGGCTGCTCGACGCCGATCTCGCCATCGCCGCCTGAACGAACGGCTTGCGTCGGTCCCTGAATCCGGCTGACCTCTCGCAGTCATGGGGATTTGCGGGATCGACGAAGCTGGCCGCGGGCCGCTTGCGGGGCCGGTGGTGGCCGCGGCAGTCATTCTGCCGCGGCGCGGCCGGCCTAAGGGGCTTGACGATTCCAAGCAGCTGACGCCGGAAGCACGCGAGGAATTGGCGCTCACCATCCGCAAGATCGGCATCGTGGCGGTTGGCGTGGCGAGCGTCGAAGAGATCGACAGCCTGAACATTCTTCACGCCTCGCATCTGGCTATGAAGCGTGCGTTCGACGCGCTGCCGGAAATGCCGGTCGCGGCGATTGTCGACGGCAATATGGCCCCCGACTTACCCTGCCCGGTTGAATGCGTCGTCGACGGCGACGTGATCGTGCCGATCGTGTCGGCGGCCTCGATCATCGCCAAGGTCGAACGCGATCGCATGATGACCGAACTCTGCGCGCAATATCCGGGCTATCTGTTCTCCAAACACAAAGGCTACGGCACGCCGGAGCATCAGGAGGCGCTGGCGCGCCTCGGCCCCTGCGCGATCCACCGCCGCAGCTTCAAGCGCGTGCAGGAAGCGCTGGAACAGCACGGCATGGTGCGGGCGGCGTCATGACGCCGCGGGACGCGGCTGCTTTCCGCCGATAAGGCGCGCGATCAACAAGAGTGGGAAGATCAGCACCCAGCAGAAGCGGGCCAGCATGACCTCACCGTAGTGAATCAGCACCAATCCGACCACGAAAGCGACGCCAATGGCGCCGGCGCGGATGGCGCCCGCGATCCGCTGCCGGGTGCTGATGCCGCCGACGATGCGTCCCTTGCCGCGTGTCGCGGTTAGCCAGAACAGCGCCCCGGTGAACGACACCAGCACGATGACGACGCCGTAACCTGAGAACGCGACCGCGCTGTAGATGTGCTGCCCCAGCAAAGCTGCGGCAAAGGGTAAAAGCGCGACAGTGAGCAGATGCACGAGATTGACGATCGCCGTCGGCCAGTCGAACACCCGGATCAGACGCGACGTGCGCAGGTGCGCGAGCCAGAACGCTGCGCCAAGTGCGAAACTGATGGCGAACGAGGCGAAGTAACGCGCCTGATCGGCTATGCCCTGCAGCAGCGCCGCTTCGTCGCGAATGGCCGCTTCGGGCGGACGCAACTCAAGCGCCAAGAGCGTCAAGACGATGGCGAAGACCGCGTCCGTGAAAAACAACATCCGGTCCGCCAGGCGCGCATCCGCGCCC
The DNA here is from genome assembly GCA_035548735.1 of Caulobacterales bacterium. Classification (GTDB taxonomy): domain Bacteria; phylum Pseudomonadota; class Alphaproteobacteria; order Caulobacterales; family Aquidulcibacteraceae; genus Vitreimonas. Next base: position 2,926 of record DASZSK010000028.1, read on the forward strand.
ACCGCCGCGCTTTCGTGATGTGACATCCGCGCCCTCGATTTCGCTTCCGGAACGATTGCCGACGTCTGATCTTTCTGCAAGCCGCCGCCCGCCGGTATTGATTCCTTCTTAACCGTCAAGCTTGATGTTGCCGAAACGATCTTCGGCGCGCCGGAAGCAAAACCGGGGACCACTTTTGCTGGCGCGCCTGGCCGGGGACGACATGAAGCTCAAAGACCAAATCATCGAAGGCGATTGCGTGGCGGCGCTGCAAAAGCTGCCGGACGGCTGCGCCGATCTGGTCTTCGCCGACCCCCCGTACAATCTTCAACTCGGCGGCGGGCTGACCCGGCCGGATCAATCCGTGGTCGACGGCGTCGACGACGACTGGGACAAGTTCGACGATTTCGCCACCTATGACGCGTTCACGCGCGCTTGGATGGGCGAGGCCCGGCGCATCCTCAAGGACGATGGCGCGCTTTGGGTGATCGGCTCGTACCACAATATTTTCCGCGTCGGCGCGGTGCTGCAAGACCTGGGCTTCTGGGTGCTGAACGACATCGTCTGGCGCAAGACCAACCCGATGCCGAACTTCAAGGGCACGCGCTTCACCAATGCACACGAGACTCTGATCTGGGCGGCGAAGTCCAAAAGCTCGAAATACACCTTCCACTATGACGCGCTCAAAGTGCTGAACGACGATCTGCAGATGCGGTCGGATTGGACGCTGCCGCTTTGCACCGGCGCCGAGCGCATCAAGGGCAAGGATGGCGGCAAGGCGCACCCCACGCAGAAGCCCGAAGCGCTGCTCCATCGCATCGTACTGGCGACAAGCCGACCGGGCGATCTCGTCGTCGATCCCTTCTTCGGCACCGGCACGACCGGCGCGGCCGCAAAGCGTTTGGGCCGCCACTATCTCGGCATCGAGCGCGACGCGTCCTACGCCGCCGCCGCACGCGCGCGGTTGAAAAAGGTCATCCCCGCCGCCGCCGAGGATTTGATCGTCACCCGATCCAAGAAGGAGGAGCCGCGCGTGCCGTTCGGACAAATACTCGAGGCCGGCTTCATCAATCCGGGCGACGTCCTCGTCTCGCCGGACGGCCGTCATCGCGCGCGCGTCCGCGCCGACGGCAGTCTCGTCGTTGGCGACGTTTCGGGGTCAATTCACCGCATTGGCGCGCATGTCGCCGGCGCGCCGGCATGCAACGGCTGGACCTTCTGGCATCTCGAAACGCAAGACCAGGGCTTGAAGAGCATCGACCTCTTCCGCCGTGAAGTGCGCCGTCAGATGGCGCTGGGCGCGTCGCTCTAAGCTCCGCCGTTCGTCGCGCGCTATTGTCGCTTCGTCGCATCGAACTGCATGCGGCGGCCTTCCATCGCATCCAAACCCGGCGATGCCGCATCTCGCCTTCATGTGCATGACGCACGAAGGGAGATTGATGATGAAGCGCATCCTGATCGCGGCCGCCGCGCTTGCAACGCTTGCCGCGTCGAGCGCCGCGAACGCCGAACCGACGCGTCTCAGCGACTGGGCGTTCACCTCGGCTTCGCATTGCCTCGCGTACGCCGAGCTGCCGCAATTGCAGTCCGACCCCGTCAGCATCACCGCGCTGCGCGAAGCCGTAAGCTACAATCGCAACGCGCGCCCGCTGGGCGTCGTCAACAGCGCCAGCCACTACACCGCTCAGGTGCGCGCGGAAGCTGCATCAACGGATGTGACGGAACTTCGTCAACGTCGCGACCAGCTCTGCGAGGGCTTCGTGCGCGGGGGCCTCGTCCAGCTCGAAACCGCCACCCCTGCTTCTTAACCGGGTCGGGATCAGGCGGAGGGCGCGCGCCAACGGGCCGGCGCGCGCCCGTTTCTTCGCCAGATCGGCGAAGAGCAGGCGGCGACGCTCGCGTAGGTGATTGACCCTTTCGCGACGGAACGCCAAAGCTCTTTCCGGTGAGGGCGGAAGATCTCAAGAACGTCGAGGCCGCGCTGGCGCGGGCCGAAATCTATTCGGAGTTCTCCGACGAGATGCGCGCGCGCCTGGGCGCCGCCGGCGTGCTGGTGAACCTCGCGCCCGAGCAATTGCTGTTTTCCAAGGGCGATCCCGGCGACTCGCTCTTCGTCCTGCTTGAGGGCGAGGTCGAAGTGCGCACGTCGACCGAAGCCGGCAAGGACGTTCGCCTCGCCGCGCTCAAACCACCGGCGCTGATCGGCGAAATGGCCGTTCTGGACGGCGGCGAGCGCTCCGCCGATGTCGCCGCGATCCGGCGTTCACGGCTGGTGCGGATTTCCCGCGACGCAGCCATCGAGGCGCTTACCTCGGAGCCAAAGGCCCTGCTGAAGCTCGTGTCGGTGCTGAGCCGGCGATTGCGGCGCGCCAACGAGGAATTGGAGGACGCCGCCGTCTTGGATCTCGGCGGCAAGCTGGCGCAGCGCCTTTTGGAGGAAGCCGGCGCCAGCGCGCTGGTGACGCTGACGCAAACCGAGCTTGCGCGCCGCATCGGCGCCTCGCGTGAAAAGGTCAATCGCAAGCTGCACGAATGGGCCGACGAGGGCTGGGTCAATCTCAGCCGCTCCGGGATCAAGCTTACGAAGCGCGATCAATTGCAGGCGCTGATCCGCTCAGCGCGATCTGGATGAGGCGCGTTGCGCTGATCATTGCGGCCTGCGCACTGCTCGCGGCATGCGGGCGTGCGCCCCCGCTCGCCCCGCAGCAACAGCAGGCCGATTCTGCGCCAAGCTGGGCTTACCCGATCAATCCGCCAGGCGCGCAAGCCACGCCGGACGACCGCGTCAAACTCCATCTCGCCGGCAGCCGCCAGAGCTTCACACGCGCTCAACTGAGCGATCTGTTCGACGCGCCGGATTGGGCCCCGGATCGGCATCCGCCGATGCCGGACGTCGTGGCGCACGGTCGCCGCCCCGACGTGCGCGCCTGCGCCTTCTGCCATTTGCCGACCGGCGATGGACGTCCGGAAAACGCCAGGATTTCCGGGCTGTCGCACGAGTACATCGTGGCGCAGATGGCGGCGTTCCGCGCCGGCGAACGCAGCGAACCCATCGAGGGACGCGCGCCGCATCGCACGATGGTGCAGATCGGCGCCGCCGCGAACGCCGCGGAGGTCGAAGCCGCCGCGCGCTATTTCTCGGCGCTGCGCGCGCATTCCTACATTCGCGTGGTGGAGAGCGCGACGGCCCCCAAAACGCACATCGCCGGCTGGACCATGGCCCGCGATGAGGCGGGAGGAACAGAACCGCTCGGCCAGCGCATCGTCGAAGTTCCGGACGATTTCGAGCGCTTCGAGATGCGCGATCCCGAAACGCCCTACACAGCTTACGTTCCTCTCGGCAGCCTTGCGCGCGGGCAGGCTTTAGCGGCGGCGCACGCTTGCGCTGCTTGCCATGGCGCGGGGCTTAAGGGCGCGGGCGACATTCCGAGCCTCGCCGGGCGCTCGCCGATGTACCTGGTGCGCCAGCTCTATGATTTTGAAACCGGGGCGCGCTCCGGCGTGAGCGCGGCGCCGATGCGCACGGTGACGGTTGGCTTGAGCGACGCCGATCGCGTCGCCCTTGCTGCCTACATCGCCAGCCTGAGCCCCTGAATCCCATCGTGACACGCGTCACGGCGGCCTAGCCCGCCCGCTCTAAGCTTGGCTCATCGCTTCGACGAGAGAGCCACAATGATCCGCGCACACTTCGCCTCGCTCGCCATTTCCGCCGTGATGATGCTCCCGTTTGCACACACCATGGCGCAAGCGATGACGTGGGTCGCCTAGGTCTTGCCTGAAGCAGCACGCCGGCGCTCTTGCGACTCCGCCGGCCATTCCGCAGCCATATCGTAGAACACGTCGAACGCCCGCGCGCCCTCCGGCAAACGCACCCAAGGCACTTTCGAACGTACAAAGATATGCACATCGGGCTCGATCGCGTCGGGATTGTCGAGGGTCGAGACCCGCACAAAACGGATGTAGGGCCGGCGGCCATAATCGCTCCACACCGCGACCTGGCATGCCTCACACCGATAGATGTCGTGCCCGCGCCCGCTGGGGCTCGGCATCGCGATGGGCTTCGGCGACGCGCCGAGCATTTCGATGCGGTCGGTCTCGATCAGCGCACTGATGGCGAAGGCGCCGCCCGTTTGCTTCTGGCAGTCGCGGCAATGGCCGCAATGGGTGAACATCGGCCGGCTCTTCAGCCGGAAGCGCACCGCACCGCACGAGCAGCCGCCTTCGAACGTCTCGCTCATTGTTCTTCTCCCTGAACTTGCGCGGCTTTGCGAAAAACGGTCGGAAGCGCGCGGAAATCCGTGTGCGCGGCCCACCAACCCTCGCCCGTGGGATCGCCTTCGCCGCGCCACACGTCGAGCGTCAGCCCGAAATGCGTGAAAACATGGCGCACCGAACCGATCGGCGTCCACTTCGTGTTCGCTGGCGCGTGCTTTATGGCGTCACCCTCACGCCAAGCCTCCTCGCGCCACGGCGTCGTCGGCAGCGCCGCCATGCCGCCTAGCAGGCCATTGTCCGGACGCCGCACCAGCCAGGTCCAACCCGGGCGCTCCAAACGAAACGCGACGCCGCGACGCTCTGGGCGCTTCGTCTTCGCCGCGCGGCGCGGAAACGTCTCCGGCGCGCCGCTCGCGAAGGCGGCGCAGTCTTCCCGCAAGGGACACAGCAAACAGCGCGGGCTCTTCGGCGTGCAGATGGTGGCGCCGAGATCCATCAAAGCTTGCGCCCAATCGCCGGCGCGCTCCGGCGCAACCAGCGCCGCCGCATGTTCGCGCAATTCTGGCTTCGCCTGCGGCAGTGTAGTCTCCACGGCGTGCAAGCGCGCCATCACCCGCTCAACATTGCCGTCGACGACATTCGTCGGTTCGTCATAGGCGATCGCAGCGATCGCGGCGGCGGTGTAGGCGCCGACGCCGGGCAAGCCGCGCCATCCCGCTTCGTCGGGCGGAAAGCCATTGGCGGCCAGCAAGCCCGCGGCGGCGTGCAGGTTGCGCGCGCGGCTGTAATAGCCCAGCCCCGCCCATGCTTCGAGCACGACGTCTCGCGGCGCGTTCGCCAATGCGTCGATGGTCGGGAACAGCGCGAGGAATTTCGCATAGTACGGCGCGACAGCACCCGTCGTCGTCTGCTGCAGCATCACCTCCGAGAGCCACACGCGATACGGATCGGGTTTCTCGTTGACAGCGCGCCAAGGCAGCGTCCGACGGTGCGAATCGTACCAGTGCAGCAACAAGCGCCGCACGCGATCACGCCGCACAACGGACTTCTCCACACTTCTCTGGGGGCGCGAGGCAGACGCAGGCATGGGCGCTTTTACGCTCTGTTCATGAAAATTCGATTCGCTTCGCGGCTGATGTCGCTGCGCGACCGCCTCCACAATCGGACGACCGGCGCTGCGCCGCCCAGGCCGGCGCCGGATGAAACCCGCGCCGCCCAGGCGCTCGCGGGCCAGCGCGGCCGCGCCAGCATCGCCCCGCCGCCACGGGCGGGCAAGGCGGCCGCCGCGCTGCTGCGACCACTGCTCCCGCAAGGCGGCATGGGGCTCTCGGAACTCAAACGCCGATGGGTCGACGTCGCCGGCGCGCAGTTCGCCGAGCGGGCTCAACCGGAAAAGTTGGCCGCTGGCGTACTGACGCTACGCGCGCCAAGCGCCATCGCCCCCTTCTTGCAGCAGCAGGCGCCCCTCATTATCGAGCGGCTGAAGCTGGCGGGCGCGCAGGTGAAGAGCATCCGCATCGAGCAGCGCGCTCTCCCACCGGCGAAAACCCCCAATGTGCGCCGGCTCAAGGTCGAACTGACGCCCATCGAGGAGGACGCCCTCACCCGACGCTTCGAAAATATCGACGATCCGGGTCTGCGCTCCGCCCTGACCCGCCTCGGGCGTGCGGTGAAACGCCCCTAAGCTGCCGCCTCACTTGGCGGAACGCCGGTTTTGCCGGTAAAGCTCGGCCCGCAACGGAGGATTTCCATGGTCATGGTCGGGCGTCGGGGTTTGCTGTTGAGCGCGTCGGGCGCGCTTCTGGCCGCTAGCGCGGGCGTCGGCTTGGCCGCCTGCAACGGGTCCAAGGGCAATAGCGGGCCGAGCCCGGACGACATGTCGCTCGGCAACCCCAACGCACCCGCGAAGCTCATCGAATACGCCTCGCTCACCTGCCCGCACTGCGAGGAGTTCGAGAAGGAAGTCTTCGATCGGCTGAAGACCAATTACATCGACACCGGCAAAGTCTATTTCACCCTGCGGGAATTTCCCGCGCCGGCCGCGCTCGCGCCTATCGCAGTCGCAGAGTTTCAGCTGGCGCGCTGCGGCGGCGTCGACGCGAATACCTATTTCACGCGCGTCAATGCGTTGTTCGCACAACGCGAAGCGATCCTCGCCACCGGCACCATGGACGGCGTGCGCCAAAAGCTGATCGAGTTTGGCGCCAGCGCCGGGCTCAATGAGCAGCAAGTCATGGCGTGCATCACCGATGAAACGGGCGCGCAGCGCGTGCAGCGGATCGTCGAAGCGGGCGAGCGCGACTTTGACATCACTGGCACGCCGACCCTCATCCTCAATGGTCAAAAGCTCACCGATCCGTCGACCGTGACCTATGATGGCCTGACGCACGCCATCGACGCCGCAATCGCCGGCGCGCACTAAAGAGAAGGGCGGCGCGCTTGCACATTTCCGAGCTGCGCCTCGTCGGGTTCAAGAGTTTCGTCGATCCCGTTCGCGCGCCCATCGAACCGGGCCTGACGGGCGTCGTCGGCCCCAATGGCTGCGGCAAATCCAACCTGCTGGAATCCGTGCGCTGGGTCATGGGCGCGAACTCGGCGAAAGCCATGCGCGCTCAAGACATGGAGGATGTGATCTTTTCCGGCAGCTCCGGGCGGCCAACGCGCGAGCACGCTGAAGTCACGCTGGTGCTGAACGACGCCGCCGGGCGCGCGCCCGCCCCGTTCAACAAGGACGACACGCTCGAAGTCTCGCGCCGCATCCGCCGCGGGCTTGGCTCGACGTATCGCATCAACGGCAAGGAAGTGCGCGCCAAAGACGTGCAGCTTCTGTTCGCTGACGCAGCGACCGGCGCCAATTCGCCCGCGTTGGTGCGGCAGGGCCAGGTCAGCGAACTGATCGCGGCGAAGCCCGAGAACCGCCGTCGCATTTTGGAAGACGCCGCGGGCGTCGCGGGGCTGCATGCGCGCCGGCACGAGGCGGACCTGAAGCTCCGCGCCGCCGAAGCCAACCTGACGCGCCTCGACGAAATTCTCGCCGAGATCGAAGGCCAAGTGCTGAGCTTGAAGAAGCAGGCGCGCCAAGCCGAACGCTATCGCGGTCTTGCGCAGACTTTGCGCGAGACCGAAGCGCTCTTGCTGCATCGCCGCTGGGTGGAAGCGCGCGCCATTCTTGAGGAAGCGAATGCGCGCCTGCGCGAGACCGAGCGCGTCGCCGCCGAGGCCGCGACCGAAGCGAGCGCCGCCGAGCGCGCCGCCGAGGATGCGCGTGAAGCCATCGGTCCGTTGCGCGAAGAGGAAATGGTCGCCGCCGCCGTGCTGCGCCGGTTGGAAGGCGTGCGCGTCGGTTTGGAGCGCGATCTTGCAGAGGCCGAGGCGGCGATCGCACGCATCGATGCGGAGGCGCAACGCGGCGGAGAAGAGCGCGAGCGGCTCGATGCGCTGCGCGCCGACGCGCAAACCGCGCTCGATCGTCTCACCGAAGAACTCAAAACGCTTGGCCCCGCCGACGCCAAAGGCGCCGATCACGCGCTGAAGGCCGCGCGCGCGCAAGAAGAGCAAACGGCGAAAGCGCGTACTGAGGCGGAAACCAGGCTGGAAGCGCTGGCGGCGGAAGCAGCCGCGCAACGGGCGCGCGCCCAAGCGCTGGCCGAGGCGAACGCAGCCGCCTCCGCGCGCGTGTCGCGGCTCAGCGCAAGCCTTGCCGAGATCGAAAAGCAACGCGCAGCGACCAACGCCGCGCCATCGGTCGATATCGGCGCCGCCCGTGCGCAGGCCGAGGCGGCGCAAACCGAAAGCAGCAAGGCGCGCGCCGCGCTGATTGAACTGGAGGCGGAGCTCAAAGCGGCGGAGGCCGCCGACGAAGCGGCATGGACCCCCTATCGCCAAGCTGAAGGCGCGTTGCAGCGGCTCGAAGCCGAAGTGCGCGCGCTAGACAAACTGACGCCGGCAGAGGGCGCGAAGTTTCCTCCTGTGCTCTCAGCGATCGACGTCGAAGCCGGCTATGAGCGCGCGCTGGCCGCGGCGCTTGGGGACGATCTCGACGCCTCGACGCATGCCGACGCGCCGGCGCATTGGTCGGGCGCGGAGAAGCCGCGTGCGCCGCTGCCAAACGGCGCGGCGCCGCTTGCAAGCGTCGTAAAAGCGCCCGCCGCCCTCGCGGCGCGGCTTGCGCTGATCGGCGTCGTCGATGCGAAAGACGGCGCGCGATTGCAGAAGGAGATCGGCCCCGGCGTTCGCCTGGTCTCGCGCGAGGGCGATCTTTGGCGCTGGGACGGCTTCGTGCGCCGCGCCGATGCGCCGCAACCGGCGGCCGCTCGGCTCGAACACAAGACGCGCCTTGGCGCCGCGCGCGCGGAACTAGCGTCGGCTGAGCAGAAACTCGCGCGCGCAAGAGAAGCTTGGGAGAACGCCAAGGCGACGCGGCGCGCGGTCGAAGACCGCGCACGCGCGTTGCGCGCAGAGGCGCCCAAGCTCGCCGCCAAGGCGGCGGACGCCGTCCGCGAACTGGAACGGCGCGAAGCGGAGATGCGTCGTCGCGAGGAACGCGCTGCCGATCTCGCCCGTCAGTCCGAAGCGCTTGCGTCGGAGCTCAACGAAGCCAAAACCGCGGCGCATAGCGCCGCAAGCGCGCAAAACCAGACGCCCGGCGCGGGAGACGACGCAGTCCTGACCGAAGCGCGCGCCGCCGTGAACGCCGCGCGCGCGGCCGCCGCGGAAGCGAGCGCGCAGGTGCAAGCGATTGCCCGAGAACGCGCAAGCCGCGAAGCGCGTCGCAACGCCATCGCCAAGGAGAGCGCCGAATGGCGCACGCGCATGGAGAGCGCCGCGCAACGCATCACCGCGCTCGAAGCTGAGGCGAAGACGCTCAAAGACGCCCGCGCCAAGGCCGTGGCGGCGCCGGAGACCGCGCGCGCTGCGCTCGCGGATCTCATGGATCAGGCTGCGGCCGCCGAGAAGCGTCGCGCCGAAGCCAGCGACGTCGTCGCCCGCGCCGAGGCGGCCGGCCGCGCCGCTTCAGAAGCCGCGCGTGCGGCCGAACAGCGTCATGGCTCGGCGCGCGAAGCGCGCGCTGCGGCGGAGGCGCACTCGATCGCCGCGGAAGCGCGCCTTGCCGATATCGCCACGCGCGCGCGCGAAGACACCGGTCACGCCCCCGAGCAGCTTGCGGCGGCGGCGGGCAATCTGATGAACGGCGCGCTCGCCAACGCTTCGATCAGCGAAATCGAAAAGCGCTACGATCGCCTCAAGGCGGAACGTGAAGCGGCCGGGCCGGTGAACCTTCGCGCCGAAGAAGAATTGACGGAGGCGCAAGCGCGGCTCGACGCCTTGCTCAAGGAAAAAGAAGACGTCGCTCAAGGCATCGCCAAATTGCGCCGCGCCATCACCACGCTCAACAACGAAGGGCGCGAACGGCTCATGCGCGCGTTCGAGATCGTCGACGCGCATTTCGCGCAATTGTTCGCGACCTTGTTCGAAGGCGGCCAGGCCGCCCTGAAACTGACCGAGAGCGAAGACCCGCTCGACGCCGGTCTCGAAATCTACGCCGAACCGCCGGGCAAACGCCTCACGCACCTTTCATTGCTTTCCGGTGGCGAACAGGCGCTCACCGCCACGGCGCTCATCTTCGCGGTCTTTCTCGCCAACCCCGCGCCGCTTTGCGTGCTGGACGAAGTCGACGCGCCATTGGACGACGCCAATGTGGATCGCTTCTGTCGCCTCTTGGAAGAGATGAAGCGGCTCACCACGACGCGATTCATCGTCATCACGCACAACCCGGTGACCATGTCGCGCATGGACCGGCTCTATGGCGTCACCATGCCGGAACAAGGCGTGAGTCAGCTCGTCAGCGTCGACCTCGGTCGCGCGCAGGCGCTCGCCGGCGCCGCCTGAGCCGCGCTACAACACGAAATCGCTGTTGGCGAGGCTGATGAGGCCGCGCAGCACGATCTGGCTGTCGGCGGCGCCGTCGCCGTTCACGTCCATGCTGATGAGCGTGAAGTCGTTGGCGGCGCCGGCATTGTCGATGAAATCGTAGCGCAGTTCGCCGGCGCTGTGGGTGAAGGCGCCCGCGCCGATCAAGGTGAACGCATCGTCGCCGCCGCCGGCGATGGCGTCGATGGCGGAGAGATCGATCACGTCGGCGCCCTGGGTG
>DASZSK010000029.1:0-2001 GCA_035548735.1 Caulobacterales bacterium
GCGCGAGCCCTGCAGGGCGAAGGCATCGCGCTTTCGCTGCTTGGCCGCTCGGACGAGGCGCTCGCCGCGCTCAAGGAGGCGGTCGATCTCAATCCTTCGCAGTGGCGCGCCTGGAACGCGCTGGGCGGCGAGTACGACCGCAGGCGCGACTGGACCAATGCGAACCACGCCTACGAGCAGGCCCTGGCGCATTCCGGCAAGGCGGCCATCGTCCTCAACAATCGCGGCTTCTCGCGCATGCTGCAGGGCCAGCTCGACGCGGCGTCGGCCGATTTCGTTTCCGCGCTTCAGGAGAAGCCGGACCTCGCCTCCGCGCGCACCAATCTTCGTCTCGCCCTCGCCATGAAGGGCGACTATGCGCGCGCGACGTCAGGCGGAGGGCAGGGCGCGCGCGCCGCGCTGCTCAACAACGCCGGCGTGGCCGCGCTGCTGCGCGGCGACTATGCGAAGGCGCAGACTTTCTTCGACCAGGCGATGAAGGCCAAGGACGAATATTACGCAAGGGCCGCCGCCAATCTCGAGCTGGCGCACAGCCTGATGGCCGACAATCGCGCGCCGTGACGCCCAGCCAGGCGCGGATCAAAGGCTGACGCGCACCCCCGCATAGGCCGACAGCGGCGGCGCGGGGCTGAGGCTGCGCGGATTGCTCGCGTTCGGGACCTCGGCGATCGGAACCTTGTCGATCGGCGAAAAGCCGCCGAACGTTTCGTATTTGGCGTCGGTCAGGTTCTCGATCCTTGCGAACAGCTCGAACCTGTCGCTGAGCCGGCAACGCGCATAAGCGTCGAGCACGACATAGGGGCGCGTCTTTGGATTGAGGTTCGATTCGTCCCCCCGCAGAAATTGCCCGTCGGCGTAACGGCCCGAAAGCCCGACGCTCCACACCCGATCGAACGCATAGTCCGCCGAGACGCTGAGCGTGTTGGCCGGTATGCCGGGAAGGCGGTCGCCGGGGACCACATGAATCTGGCCGTTCGCATCGGCCTTGGGGTTGTCTTCGCTGTTGAGCGTGATCGCCTGGCCGAATACGGCGTCGGTATAGACATAACCGGCCGAAAGCTGCAGCGCGCCCAGGCGGACCTCCGCGGACGCCTCGATCCCTTGTCGCGTCGTGCGGCCGATATTCTCGAAGAAAGCGCGGCCGGCGATGGAGCTCGCCGCAAAGAGAATGTCGTCCGTGGCGTCGACATGAAAATAGCCCGCGCGCCATGAAAACCGCTCCGAGCGGCCGCGCAGGCCGGCCTCGATCGTGTGCGAGACGACCTGCTTCAAATTGGGATCGGCGACGAAGAAATTCGTCAGGCTGCACGGCGCCTTGGGATCGGCGCAGGAGAATTCGGCCGGCGTAGGCGAGCGGTTCGCCTCGGCGTAGCCCGCATAGAGCGTAGAGCCTTCCGTCACATCGTAGGTCGCGCCGACGGCCGGATTGAGTCGGTCGTAGTCGTGGCTGCCGTTCAGCGCCTGGCCGAGACGGTCGCGCAGCGCGATGCGGCTGAAATTGTAGCGCGCCGACACCGTGATGGACGCCGCCGCGACGGGCTTGAAGATGTCCGCCGCGTAGAGCCCGACATAATCGTTGTCGCTCGCAACGTCGACCGGCGCGATGGTGCCGTCCGGCATGTCGATGACCACGCCCGGGCCCTCGAACCCGCGGTCGGCGGTCATCGCGCCGACGGTCGAGGTCGCCCGGAACGCGGTGCGCCCGGCGTCGTAGCTGGCGCCGAGAAGGATTTGGTTGTCGCCGCCGAGCGGCGCGGATTTGTAGAGCGCCTGCAAGCCCGCGCCGAAGGCGGCGCTGTCCGTCGCGGCGGCGTTGAGCTGCGCATAGGTCCCGCCGTGAAGAAAATCCCGGATCGGCTGGCCGCCGGCGCCGGTGGCGATCTCGCTTCCAAGACAGAGGAGGCCGCCGATCTGGCCGCAGGGCTCGAGATCGCTGGCGTCGCCATTGATCGTGGTTTGCCTCAGGTGGCTCGCATAGGCGTTAGCCTGAACGGACAGCGC
>DASZSK010000030.1:0-3165 GCA_035548735.1 Caulobacterales bacterium
GTCAGCACTTCGCGCACGATGAAGCGCGCGGCGTTGACGGCGTTCAGGTCGCGCGACGCCAGCGCGCGTACGGCGACCGCGAGCGCTTGCGTGCCGGCGTTGCCGCCCACCGATGAAACGATCGGCATGATGACGGCGAGCGCGACCAGTTCATTGATGGCGCCTTGGAAGTAGGCGATGACGATCGAAGCCGTCATCTCGGTGGCGAGGTTGAGCATCAGCCATGGCGTACGCGCGCGAACGCTGCGATAGATCGTGTCGGTCTGGCTCGCGTCGCTGACGCCCGAGAGCTTCAGCAAGTCCTCCTGGCTCTCTTCCTGGATGACGTCGACGATGTCGTCGACCGTCACCATGCCGGTGAGCCTTCCGGCTTCATCGACGACCGGCGCGGAAGCGAGGTGATACTTCTGGAAGGTCTGCGCGACCTCTTCCTGGTCCATCTCCGGCCGGATCAGCGCCTGCGGCGCATGCATGATCTGCGCGAGCGGGGTGTCGCGCGGGGCGCGCAACAGCGTCGAGACCGGCGTCGCGCCGACCGGGCGCATCATCGCATCCACCACATACACTTCGAAGAAGATGTCGGGCAGCTCCGCCGCTTCGTTGCGCATGCGGTCGATCACCTGCCCGACGGTCGAGCCCTCATGCGCGGCGACGAACTCGCGCTGCATGAGGCGGCCGGCGGTCTCTTCCTCGAAGGACAGCGCCTCTTCGACCGCGTGGCGCACGTCTTCCGGCGCGGCGGCGAGCACAGCGCCCAGCTTTTTCTCGTCGACGTCCGCCGCGACCGCCGCAGCGTCATCGGTATCGAGTTCGCCCAGCGCGCGGCCGACATAATCCGACGGCAGCTCCTCGAGCACTTCCTCGCGCCGCTCCCAGGAGAGGTTGGCGAGAAATTCCGGCGGCAGCTCGCGCCCGATCAGCTTCAGCGCATGGCGCATCGCCTCGCCGGGCAAGTGCTCGATCACATCGGCGAGGTCGGCGGGGTTGAGGTCGTGCAGCAGCCGCCGCAGCAGCGGCCCATCACGATCGCCGGCAGCGCCGATGACGCGCGCGAGGAACGCGGGATCCTCCGACGGCGCGGGGCGCGTCTCGGCGTCCGCCGGGGCCGTTTCTTCTTCCGTCACCATCGGCCGCTCTCCGGGCACGCGATCTTCAACGCCCAAGACGCTGCGTCGGCGTGTCCGTCAAGCCGCGAATGCGCGCATCTCGGCAGAAACGGTTTGAATAGGTCGAACGCGTAACTAACTCCCATGCACCGACGCCGAGTCGACCGGGGACCTGCATGAACAGAACGTTCTTCTTCTTCGCCGCCGCCGCGGTCGCGTTGGCTTCGCCCGCCTTCGCGCAAGAGGCGCATCAGGCCCACATGCATTCTGCGCCCACGCAGACGCAGTCCATGGACCAGATGGATATGGATGACATGGACATGCCCGACATGGGCGCAATGCAGATGGCCGGCGCGCTCGGCGCCTATGCGGGCGGGCGCGACGCTTCCGGCACGTCATGGCAGCCGGACGCTTCGCCGATGGACGGCGCGATGACCATGCGCGGGCCGTGGATGCTGATGGGTCACGCGCGGCTCAATGGCGTCTATGATTGGCAGGGCGGGCCGCGCGGGGACGAGAAGACGTTTGTCTCCGGCATGGTCATGGGCATGGCCCAGCGCACGCTCGGCGATGGAACGCTGATGCTGCACGCCATGCTGAGTCCCGATCCGTTCATGGGCGCGCGCGGCTATCCACAGCTGCTCTCGCAGGGCGAAACCGCCGACGGAACAACGCCGCTGGTGGATCGCCAGCACCCGCACGATCTCTTCATGGAGCTGTCGGCGTCTTACGCGCATCCGATCACGGACGCCGATTCCGTGTTCGTCTATGCGGGTCTGCCCGGCGAGCCCGCCTTCGGCCCGCCCGCCTTCATGCACCGCTTGTCGGCGATGGATTCGCCCGAGGCGCCGATCACGCACCACTGGCTCGATTCGACGCACATCACGTTCGGCGTCGTCACCGCGGGCTGGGTGCACGACAATTGGAAGATCGAGGCGTCCCGCTTTCGCGGCCGCGAACCTGACGAGCACCGCTACGACATCGAAACCGGCGAACTCGATTCGACAGCCGCGCGTGTGAGCTGGAACCCGAACGAGAACTGGGCGCTGCAGGTCTCTTGGGCCGACGTGACGAACCCCGAAACTCTCGAACCTGATCTCGATGAAACGCGCTGGTCCGCGAGCGCCATCTACATGCGGCGCATTGGTGCGGAAGGCTGGTGGTCGACCACAGGCGCCTTCGGCCGCAAACAGCGCAGCGACGGCGTCGACACCGACGCCTGGACGCTGGAGAGCGCCTATCATCCGAACGAACAATGGACGTTGTTCGCGCGCGCCGAGCGGCTCGAAACCGACGAACTGGAAGTGGGCCCGGTCGAAACCGTCGGTCGCGTTTCCGCCGGCGCGATCCGCGACTGGCGGGTGAACGAACACGCCGTGTTCGGCGTCGGCGCTCTCGTCGAGCAGACGTTCATCCCGTCAGCGCTCGACTCGGCCTATGGCGGCGATCCGCGCGGCGCGATGGGCTTCGTGCGGCTGAAGTTGAGTTGAATCAACGATAGTACTTCAGGCTCCACTCGCTGAGCAGTTCCGCAACCCGTCGGATGTTCTTCGGATGATCATCGGGCCGTTCCAGCATCTCAAGGACAAAACAAAAATCCTCGAAAGGCTCATTGAGAAACGGTGGCGGCATCATGGGAAACAACAGCAATTCAAACCCTGCGCGTTTCATATCCTCCATCAGCGCCCATGCTAGGAAATCGGCCGCGCGCCAACCCCGGTCCGAACGCTCCAGCCCAAACTTCACCCACGCGATTCGATCGCCGTTCTCACTCTCTGTCGGTTCTCCGTGCGACGCCCAGAGAACTCCATCGATTTGTCGGATCGCGGCTGCGACGGATTCGGCGGGGGTCATCGGGACCATGCAATTAGCACAAGAGGCGGCCCTCCTCCGCCAAGGCTCCGGAGGGCATCCTACGCTTCGCTGCGCGAGCGTAGGATGGTGCGCTCGAGAGGACTCGAACCTCCACGATGTTACTCACCAGCACCTCAAGCTGGCGCGTCTACCAGTTCCGCCACGAGCGCACTTGGACGCCCAGAGGCGTCCTATGGAAATGGAG
>DASZSK010000031.1:0-65848 GCA_035548735.1 Caulobacterales bacterium
GCGCTCGACGCCCTGGTCGACGTGGCCCTCCGCCGCGAGTACGAACGGTTCAAGAATATCCGCGAGGCCGCCCTGCAAGCCGCCGGGCGCGGCTTGCAGCGCATTGCGCGCATCCGCGGTGCGGCCCGAGGCCAGGTCGTCGGCGACGACGAGCACGGGCCACAGCGTATTGTTCTCGCCATGCGCCAAGCCGCGTCGCGCCTCGCGCACGAGGTAGTCGAGGTCCGCCTGCAGCAGCGCGGCGCCCGGTTCGGGATAGGTGCGCGAAGGGTCTGCATGCGGCGGCGAGGTCGCCCGCAGCGCCGCCGCCGGTTCGATATCGGTCGCAACCGCCGACGCCGGAGCTGTCGACGCCGGAGCGGTCGCCGCCCAGGCCGGCGCGGCGCCGGCCACCGCCAGCCCCGCCGCCAACAACGCCACCCGAAGCTTGTTCATAACTCAGCGGCCTTTCTCGAAACGGCCAAAACCTCGCCCGCGAGCCTCACATATTAGGATAGTTCGGCCCGCCCCCGCCTTCAGGGGTGACCCACGTGATATTCTGGCTCGGATCCTTGATGTCGCACGTTTTGCAGTGGACGCAATTCTGGGCGTTGATCTGGAAGCGCGGATTTGCGCCCTGCTCGTCATAAAGCACTTCATACACGCCAGCTGGGCAATATCGTGTCGCCGGCTCGGCGTATTCCGGAAGATTGACGCGGATCGGGACCGAAGGGTCCTTAAGCTTGAGGTGGACCGGCTGGTCCTCCTCGTGGTTGGTGTTGGAAAGGTAAACCGAAGACAATCGGTCGAAGGAGATGACGCCGTCCGGCTTCGGATAGGCGATCTTCTTATGTTTGGCGGCAGGTTCGGTGGCGGCGGCGTCGCTCTTGCCATGCTTCATCGTGCCGAAGAAGGAGTGCCCCCCCAGGAGGGTGGTGGTCCACATATCGAAGCCGCCGAGCATGACGCCCCAAAGCGTCCCGAACTTGGACCAGAGCGGCTTCACGTTCCGCACGCGCTTCAGGTCCTTGTAGACATGGCTGTCTTCGTAAGCATCCTCGTAGGCGATGAGTTCGTCGCGCTGACGCCCCGCCTTGATGGCCGCCGCCGCGGCCTCCGCGGCCATCATCCCCGTCTTCACCGCGTTGTGGCTGCCCTTGATGCGCGGCACGTTGACGAAGCCGGCCGCGCATCCGATCAGCGCGCCCCCTGGGAAGGTGAGTTTCGGCACGGACTGGAAACCGCCTTCGGTAATGGCGCGCGCGCCATAGGCGAGACGCTTGCCGCCTTCGAGCAGCGGACGAATGGTCGGATGCTGCTTGAAGCGCTGAAACTCCTCGAACGGCGAAAGATACGGGTTCTTGTAATTCAGGTGCACGACGAAGCCGATCGACACCAGCCGATCGCCGTAGTGATAAAGGAAGGAGCCGCCGCCGGTCTTGTCGTCGAGCGGCCAGCCGAACGTGTGCTGGATCGTGCCAGGCTTGTGCTTGTCGGCGGCGACTTCCCAGACTTCCTTGATGCCGATGCCGTACTTTTGCGGATCGCTGTCGGCGCAAAGATCGAACTTCTGCTGCAGCACTTTCGCCAGCGAACCCCGCGCGCCTTCGCCGATCAGCGTGTATTTCGCATGGATCTCGACGCCCGGCGTGAAGTCCGGCTTGTGATGCCCGTCGCGGGCCACGCCGAAATCGCCGACCTGCACGCCTTTCACCGCGCCCGCATCATCGTAAACGAGCGCGGCCGCCGGGAAGCCCGGATAAATCTCGACGCCCAGCGCTTCGGCCTGCTGCGCCAGCCATTTGCACAGCGCGCCCAACGAGGCGATGTAATTGCCGTGGTTGCTCATCAACGGCGGCATCATGAAGTTCGGCAGCGGAAGCTCGCCCGCAGGGCCGAGCAGCAGGAACACGTCTTTGGTCACCGCCGTCTCGAGCGGCGCGCCCTGCGCCTTCCAGTCGGGGATCAGTTCGTTCAAGCCGATCGGATCGATCACGGCGCCCGAAAGGATGTGAGCCCCGACCTCGGAGCCCTTTTCCAACACGGCGACCGAGAGCTCCGGGGCCACTTGTTTCAGGCGGATCGCGGCGGCGAGACCGGCGGGTCCTGCCCCGACGATCAGCACATCATATTCCATCGACTCCCGCGCCACGTCCTCGACCGCCATTGTGTTCCCTTCTGTTCGCGCGGACTTATCGGGGTCGAACGCGCCTGGTGCAAGCCGCGTCGATTCCGTCCAGATTGCCACCCGGGATGAGCTTGGCCGCTTCCGATACGCAAGCCGCAAGGGCGCTTTTGGCGTTCTGGCGCGCCGCCGGCGTCGATATGGACGAGGCGGAAGCCGTTTACGCGGCGGGACCGGCACCTGCGGCGAAAGGACCGGCCCCAAGCCGACCGCCTTTGGCGCAGCCGCCAACCAGCCGTACAGCGCGAACGGTCAGCCGTGCGGCCGCGGGCCAGCAATCGCCGGTCGACGACGCCCGCGCCTTGGCCGCGGCCGCCGGCTCGATCGCCGACCTCCGCGCCGCGGTCGAAACCTTCACCGGCTGCGGCCTCAAGGCGACCGCGCGCACCACCGTCTTTTCGGACGGCCTGGACGACGCGCAGGTGCTGCTGATCGGAGAAGCGCCCGGCAAGGAAGAAGACGAGCAAGGCAAGCCGTTCGTCGGTCGCTCGGGCCAATTGCTCGACCGCATGCTGGCGACCATCGGTCTGGATCGCCGCAAGAATTTGCTCATCTCCAACACGATCTATTGGCGCCCGCCCGGGAACCGCCCGCCGACACAAGGCGAGATCGCGGCATGCATGCCCTTCTGCGAACGCCTGATTGAAATTGCGCAGCCGAAATTGTTAATTCTTGCGGGCGGCGTTGCAGCGCAGACCGTGCTCAAACGTGAAGACGGCGTAATGCGAATGCGTGGACGGCGGTTAACATACAACCGCGAGGGGCGTCCACTTTCCGTCAACACGATGGTCATGCTTCATCCGGCATATCTTTTGCGCCGGCCGCAGGAGAAACGGTTGGCGTGGGGAGACCTGCTTCAGCTCGAATCGTGGCTCAATGAGCTCGGCGTAGAGCGGGCATCGCACCCATGATGAAGAAGATAGTGGCCGCGATGATGAAACACCGCCTCACCCTTCTTGCCTTGTGCGTCGCTTCTGCGAGCCCGGCCTTGGCCGATCCGCGCGTCGTTGCGCTGTCGGAGCAAGACGAGACGCATTACCGGCAAGCCTTCAACGCGATCGAGGAACACAATTGGCAGGGCGTCACGCGCGCGCTGAACCAGGTGCAAGACGACTCGCTGGTCGGCGTGGTGCGCGGACGCATGCTGCTCTCGCGCGCCTATCGTCCCAGCCGCGGCGAACTCAATAGCTGGCTGGAGCGCTATCGCGAACTGCCCATCGCTCAGGACGTTTATGAACGCGCGCAAGCGATGCGCACGCGCGTCGTTGGCCGCCGCCGCCACCGTCATACGGTGATGGTGGGCTCGCCGCCGCCGGCGCCAATTCCCGTCTCCATGCGCCAATTCCCGGGCACGCCGCCGCAGCCGCCGGGCGACAGCGCAGCGGTCCGCGTGCAGATTTCCCGCATCGCCGATTATGTCGGCGCCAGCGACGATGCGGACGCCAAGGCGTTGGGCGAAATCGCCGCGCAGGGGCCGCGTGAAGGTCAAGCGGATTGGTGGCTCGGCATCGTCGCCTATCGCCAACACGATTACGCCGAGGCGATCCGCCGTTTCGAAGCGTCCGCGCAATGGCCCTATCATGGCGCATGGGCTGCATCGGCCGCGCATTATTGGGCCGCGCGTTCGCGTCTCGCCGCCGGCGAGCACGAAGGCGTGGTGCTGCATCTCGAAGCCGCGGCGCAATCGCCCTGGACCTTCTACGGCCAACTTGCGGAAGCGCAGCTCGGGCGCGACAGCGCAATGAATTTTACGCCGCCAGCGCTGGATCAACAGGAAGCGCAGCATTTCCTCGATCGTCACCCGGAGGCGCGCCGCGCCGCCGCGCTCGCGCAACTCGGTCGCCTATCGGAAGTCGAGGGTGAGATGCGGCGTCTGCACGCGCAGCTCGACCCGAACGAAGACCGCACCTATCTCGCGCTCGCCATCGCGCTTCAGGCGCCGAGCGCACAATTGCGCGCGGCCGAATATGGCGGCCCCGCGCTCGCCGCGGGCTATTGCCCGGCCACCAGCTTCGAGCCGGACGACGGTTTCGAACTGGACCGTGCGGTGATCTACGGCATCGTCCGCCAGGAGAGCTATTTCAATCCGAAAGCGGTCAGCGTCACCAACGCGCGCGGGCTCATGCAATTGCTCGCCTCCACCGCGCACGACATGGACCGCAGCAAGAATTTCCGCCGCGATCCCTCGCAGCTGTTCGACCCGGGCGCGAATATGAGTCTGGGCCAAGCCTATGTGCGCTGGCTGATCGACCAGTTCCACAATGACGGCGATCTCGGCCGTGTGTTCGCGGCCTACAATGGCGGCCCCGGCTGGCTGCAGCGCTGGCTCGCGGCGCAGCCCGACGTCAGCGATCCGCTCCTCGTGATGGAGACGCTGTCGCGCGCCGATAGCCGCGACTACGCCGAGCGCGTGCTTTCGCACATGTCGCTCTGCCGCAAGAGCTTCGGTCAGCCGACGCCGGAACTTGACGCCCTCGCCTCGGGCCATCCCGCGCTCTATCAGCCGCTGGATCAGCAGCGTGTTGCGGACGGCGGACAGCGGGCCGCCTCGCCCTAATCCTCGGCCTCTATGCCCCGTTTCATCGGTATCGCGCGCAGATAGCGCGCAAACGTTTCGGCGCGCCTGCGCTTATGCCGTTCGAAATTCGCGATCACTTCCGTGCGGAACAGCGTGAGGCGTTGGCGGCCGATGCGGCGGGCGAGATCCTCATCCTCGTTCTGCCCCATGTCCTGGTAGCCGCCGACGATGTCGTAGAGCCGGCGCGAGATCAGCAAGCCCTGGTCGCCGTAAGGTCGACCGAACATCTCCGTGCGCATACGCGCGCTCAAGACAATGCGCTTCGCAAGCGGCGCGTCTTCTTCAAACGCCAAACGAAACGTCGCCGCCCGCGATTGCGCGCCCGGTTTGCCCATGAAGCGGCGCGCCTCTTCGAGCCAGCCTTCGCACAGGATCGCGTCCGCCGATAGAAACAAAAGCCAATCGCCGCGCGCGGCTCGTGCGCCGGCGATCAGCCGTCGCGCACGGCTGCCTTCAAGGCGAACAACATCGCAACCTGCCGCTTCCGCGACCGCGGTCGTCTCGTCGCTCGAACCGCCGTCGACGATGACCGCTTCCTTGACGACGCCGTCCGCCACGCCCGCCACCAAAGGCGCCAGCGCGCGCGGCAGGTTCGCGGCGTCGTTCAATGTCGGGATGATCACGGAAATCATGCGCGCTGGAGCGAAAGCATCGCGCGTGCGTGATGTAAAGCGAAACCGCCGAAAATGCTAGGCGCTTGGCGCGGCCTGCTGCGGCGTTTGCCTTTGTTGCTGCGCCGGAGGCGGCGCCGCGGTCGTCGGCGGCGGCGCGGCGGGCGTCTGCGGCGCAGGCGGCGCGCCCGGCTGCTGTTGCTGCTGCTGCGCGGCGGCCTGCGCCTCTCGCGCTTCGGCGGTCATGTCGTTGCGAACGCGCTGCATGAAGCGATCGAGCAAGTCGGTGCGCGCCACGGCGCGCGCGACATCGCGGATGGCCGATCCATCGGCGTTGATGCCCGAGGCGACCACTTCGAAATCATCCGCATCATCGGTGTTCGCCATGTCGCCCGCATGCGCCCGGTAGAGCGCGCGCACGCCCGTATCGTTCCCGGCGAGCGTCAGCGCGATGGCCGCGCGCAGCACCACTTGGCGATCGCTCGCGTCCATCGGCTTGGACTGGTCGCGCATGCCGATCAAAGTCTGCAGCTCGGCGGCGGCGCGATCCCAATCATGCGCGCGCCACGCCGCTTCGGCGCGCACGCGCTGCCCGTCCTCGCTGCGATCCCGCTCCACCAATTCCGTAGCGCTGTCGAGACGTCCAAGCCCGAGCAGAGCACGTGCTTCGAGAATGCGCCGCTCCGCCAGAAGCGAGGTCGGCATGTTGGGCTGACGCGTCGTATCGATGGTGACGAGCGCCTGATCCGGCTTGTTGTCCATCAAGTAGATGGCGGCGAGATCGGCGGCGACCTGCGCTTTGCCGATGCCTTGCAGGCGCTCATCCACCTGGTGCTGCAGCAATTGCGCGGCCTGCTCCAGCAGATCGACATTGACGAGCCGTCCCGCAAGCAGGCGGACCATGCGATCGCCGTTCGCGCCGACCGGCGTCAATTCGCTGAACTCGTAGAATAGGCCCAGCGCTTGGATCGGTTCGAGCTGATCGGCTTCGCCGTCGAGAAACAGCCGCTCGAACAGGGTCGACATATCCTCGCGCAACCGCCGCGCGGCGGGATCCTGGTCGAAGCGATCGGCCGCTACGCGCATGGTGCCCAGCGCATCGCGCCAGCGGCCAAGCTCGGAATAGACCTCGCCTAAGGTCGAGACGGTTTCGAGTTCGAGCGAGTCGCCGCGCCAACGGAAGCGCAACGCTTCCAGCGGCTCGACAGCATCGACCGGGCGCATGACGTTGGTCGCAAGGCGAATGCGGATCGCCTCGAGCGACGAACGCACCGCCACCTCCTCATCGCGCACCTTTGCCAATTCGTCGAGCACTTGCAGCGCCTGCTCGTGATTGCCGCGCGCTTCGATGATCCGCGCCTGCGCCAGACGCGCGTGCAGACGCAAGCCTTGATCCGGCGATTGCCCCATGGCGGCGCTGGCGGCTTCATCGGCGGCGGCGAGATCGTTGAGTTCGAGCGAGGCGTCGGCGAGCGCGAGTTCGAACCGTGCGCGCCAACTCGGCGGATGCTGTTCGAGGGCGCCGGCGCCGCGCTCCAATTCACGCCGCGCCTCGGCCCAATCCTGCTTGATGTACGCCGCATAGCCGCGCCAAAGCGCGGCGGACGGATCGTCGGCGAGCGCAGGCGCATTGAGATCGGTCTTCGCTTCCTCGATGCGGCCGAGCATGACGTTGGCCTCGCCGCGCATGAGACGGAAATCCGGATTGAGCTCGACCAGTTCGCCTTGATTGACGGCGACGATCCTCAGCGCGCCCAGAGCTTCGGGCGCGTAATCATTCTGCAGAAGGAAGCGCGCCAGTTCCATGCGCGCCTGCGTCGGCGCACCTTCCATCACGCCCTCGGTCGCCGCGCGACGCATTAATTCGTCGATGTGATCGCGAATCTGCCGATCGCTCATCGTCGGCGATGGCGCAGCGCCCTCCGGATTGGACAGAGCGGCCGCCAGAGCCTGAGCGTTTTGGTTCGGCGCCGGTTGTGCGGGCGGCGCCGCCGCCAACAGCCCGTCGTTGCGGGTGACGATGAGCTGACCGTTCTCGAACGTCGCGGTCACGCCGTCCGCGCGCGTCTCAACGACCGCGCCATGCGCGGAAGGCAGAATCTCCGCCTCCATCGTCGAGCGGCGGACATCGACGCCCTCCGCAGGCCCGCCGACCAAGGCGACGGCGATGCGATCGCCAACCTCGGGGTCGTTGACCCAACGCACTACGCCGTCGCGCGCAAAATTCGCGACCAGCCTGCCTTTGCCGTCTGCATTCACTTCACGTCGCACTTGCGCCGGTTGGCCGGCGTCGGCGTGCGCGGACAGAGAGAAGGTCCAGTCCGCGCCATCGTTGCGCGCCGAGACTTCGATGTCGGGCGACGCCGGAATGCGCAAGCCGATGACGCCGTCGCCCTGCACGACGCTGATGTCCTGGTGGCGGCGTCCCGCACGCTGGACGCCGCGCAGATCGATGCGGCCGCTGGCGTCGAACAACGCCCACACCGCTTCGCCTCGGCGAAACGCCGCCGCGCGCGTCGGCGCCGGCCAGTGCACGGTGATCCGCGTTGCGTCCGCATCTTCGACAACCTGCACCGTTGCCGTGCCGCGCACGGGCGCCGTCGCCGGTGCGCCGGGCGCACTAGGCGCGCCGTTGGCCGCGGCCTGCGCGTCCGGCGCCAGCAAATCGACGATGACGCGGCCGCCGTCCTCAAAATGGCGCAAGCGCACGCCGGGATCGAGCGTCAGCGCAAGCCGCACCGGCGCGCCCGCCGGGCTGAGCTTTCGGATCTCGCGCACATAACGCGGCGGCGATGCGCGCAGCTCGGCGATGTCCATATCGGCGCCGCGCGAGAAGCGTAGCTCCACCCGATCGCCCTGCTGCGTGTTCGCGACGGTGGTCGGGCCGACAAACTGGAAGGCAAGGCGCGTGTAGCCGTCCTGCAGCCCCACATTCACCGTCGCCGTGGGCGCGGGCTGAATGCGCGGAGCCGGTGGCGGAGCTGGCGGCGGCGCCGGGGGCGAAGCCGCCACGGTCTGAGCAGCTGGAGGCGGCGGAGCTGGCGGCGGCGTCGGCGGCGCTGGGGGTGGCGCGGCCAGCGTCAGATGGTCGGGTAGCGGGTTCGCTTCGCCCCGCAGTTCAGCGGGCGATCCTGTGGGCGCGGCCGTTGGCGCTTGCGCCGGAGCAACCGCCTGCGCCGGCGGCGACGGGGCGGCGGTTTGCGGCGCCGGATTGGTCGGCACGTTGAGCGGCAAAGGATCGGCGCCCGCGGGCGCTGCAATCAGCGCGGCCGCGGCGACGGCGAGTGGAGCATTGCGCAGCGACTTGCTCATGTGCGGCGACGCTCGCTCGTTCCTTGCCAAATCCTTGCGACAGCGCAGTTAAGCACCGGTTTATCGGGGTGCGCCCGACGGCGTCGTATTTGCGGCGGATTGATCCAGAAGCGCCTGACCGCTGGTCGGCGGTCGCGACAGGGCTGCGAGCATCTGCGTCAGCGCCCGCGCCCGCGTCGGCTGCATATGGCCCATGATTTCGGCCAGGTTCTGCTGACGCATGCGGCTCGCCACCTGAACCAGAACGCCATCGTCCAGCCCATCGAACACGGTCGCCGCGTCCTTGGAGCGCATGCGTTGGTAAACGTCGACGAGGCCCGCCAGACGTTGCTCCTGCGCCTGGTCAAGCTGTCCGAGCAGGCCATTGACCGTCGTTTCCAGGCGATGCAATTCAGCCAAGCGCTGGTCGAGCCGCTGCTCGGCGGCGGTCAGCAGCTGGCCGCGGGTGTCGATCTCGGCGGCGCGTGAGTCGAGCGCCTCGCGCCGCGCTTGCAGCGCTTGCAGCACCTGCACCTCTGACTGTGAGAGCCCGGCTTGATCCGCGAAACTGGGCGCCGCGCAGGCCGGTTGCTGCTGCGCATCGGCGTTCGCAGCCGGTGCGCCGTCAGCGGGAGGCGCGGAGGCTTGCGCATCGGCAGGCGGTGGCGACGCCGTTTCCGCAGCCACGCCCTCGGCGACCGCAACCGCCTTCAGGCCGAGCACGGCGGCGACGCTCACCATCGCCGCGGGCAATAGCCGCACGGACGTTGGCTTGGCGCGTCCGCGCCGAAACTTCGGCAAGACGATGCGCATCAGAGGCGTCCAGCGCGTGCAACTTCAGCCGCGGAGCGCACGCGGCCCGCGCCGAGCCCCAGCCGATCCGCCGTTGCGCGCGCATCGTTGATGCGGGCTTGAAGATCGCGCCCGGCTTCTTGCGCCGTCAGCCGCAAGCTGCGCACAGCCGCTTCCGCCTGCGCGGTGGCTTGCGCCAGTTCGGCCGCCGCCGCGAGCGCGCCATCCTGCCCGCTGCGCAGCGCCGAGAGCTTGCGGTCCAGGCGCCAGAAGTAAAACAGACACGCCGACAGCAGCACGGCGAGAACGATTTCGATGGCAAGCGTGATCGGGCTCATGGCGCCCCTCCAATCTTCATCATCTGGTTGCGGATTGTTTGTGCGATCGGCCGTTCGACGCGAACGGCGAGGGTGTGGCCGACGCGGCCGACGCGGCCTTCGGACAGTTTCACAGCGCCACACTTCAGCGAGACGCCGGATTCCGGCGGCGCATCGAGCAACAGCGTGTCCCCGACTTTCAGTTCGAGCACGCGCTTCAGCGTGGTCGTATGTTCGTCCAGAACCGCGCGCACTTCGAGTTTGGTGTTCCACAACTCACCGGCGAGGTGGCCTTCCCAGATGTTGTCGCGGCCAAACTTCTCGCCCATGAATTGCTGCAGCAGCATCTTCCGGATCGGTTCGAGCGTGGCGTACGGCAACAGGAGTTCAAGCCGGCCGCCGCGATCCTCCATATCGATCCGCAGCTTGACGACAATCGCCGCGTTCGGCGGGCGCGCAATGGCGGCGAAGCGCGGATTGGTCTCGATCCGGTCGAGGTGAAAATCGACTTCCGTGAGCGGCGCGAACGCCTGCTTGGCGTCCGCCAGCACCACTTCGATCATGCGCGTGACGAGCATGCGCTCGATAGTCGTATAAGGACGTCCTTCGACCCGCGTCGACACCGCGCCTTTGCGTCCGCCCAGCAGCACGTCGACTACCGAATAGATCAGGTTGGAATCCACGGTGACGAGGCCGAAATTATCGAGCTGCTCGGCGCGGAACACAGCGATGATCGCCGGCAGCGGGATCGAGTTCAGATAATCGCCGAAGCGGATCGAGGTGATCTGGTCGAGGCTGACCTCGACATTGTCCGACGTAAAATTGCGTAAGCTTGTCGTCATCAACCGCACCAGGCGGTCGAAGACGATTTCCAGCATCGGCAGGCGCTCGTAAGAAACCAGCGCCGAGTTGATGATGGCGCGCACGCCCGTGCGCTGGCCCATATCCTCCTCGCCGAGCCCGAAACCCAAAAGGCTGTCGATTTCGTCCTGATTGAGGATGCGTTCGGCCGACTGCCCGCCCTCGCTCACATCGAGCGGCGCGCTGGTGTTCCATTCCTCCGCGGGCGCGGCCTCCGCCGTATCGCTGGCCATTATTGCACCAGCATTTCTTCGATCAGCACGGCGTTGATCTGCGCCGGCGCAATGACGAGGTTCACCCGCCGCAACAATTCGAGGCGCAGACGATACGCGCCCGCCGAGCCGGAGAGATCGTCCGTGCGCATTTCGCGCAGGAAGCCGTTGAACTCGTCGCTGACGCGCGGGATCTGCGGCGTCAGCGCGTCGACCGTTTCCTCGTCTGGCGCTTCGAGCGTCAGCTTGAGTTTCAGATAAGCCGGGCGCCCATCGGCGCCTTGGATGTTCACCAGCATCTCCGGCAGCGTCACGAACATCGTGGTGCCTTCGCCCGCGGTGATGGTGGTGCCGTTGGGACCAGGCGTCGCCTCGCCGCTGGCCTCGCCATGTTCGCCGTGCTTGCCCTTCTCCTTGGCGTCGGCGTGTTGCTCGGTTGGATGACCCGAGAACAGCAGGAAGTATGCGGCGCCGCCGCCGCCGCCGAGCACCAGCACGGCGGGCAGGATAATAAAGAGGATGAGCGTCTTGCCGGAGAGCTTCTTCTTACCGCCCTCGCCCTCCGCGCCGGCTTCGCCGCCTTCGCCGGAAGGCGCGCCCTCGGCCCCTTCGGCCTCCGGCGCTTCGCCCTTCTTGCCCTTCTTGGGCTTCTTCTCTTTTTTCGGTTTCGCAGCCATGGCCGGGAATCGCCGTCCTTGTTCCAGTCGACCCGAAATCGCAAACGCTGGTTAAGGATTGGTGGAGGCCCGGCAAAACTTGCCGGCGCCCCGGCAAAGCCGGCCGCTCTCGTTCACCAAACCTTTGCGGCATTTGCCTTGAAAACATTGGAAATTAACTGTGGCGCCGGGTTTGCACGGTTAACCGGGCTATGGATAACGCCCTGATGATCGGCCTGCAGACGCAACGCGTGCTGCAACGGCGCATGGACATCACCGCCAACAATCTCGCCAACATCAGCACCAGCGGCTTCAAGGCCGACAGTCTGATGACGGAGGAGGTCGACAACACCGCCGCGCATGTCGAGGACAATCCGCGCGACGTTCGTTTCGTACGCGACCTGAGCGAACTGCGCGACATGAGCCAAGGCCCGATCGCTTCGACCGGCAATCCGCTCGATGTCGCCATTCAGGGCGACGGCTTCTTCATGGTGCAAGGACCGACCGGCACGCTTTATACACGCGACGGCGCCTTCGCCATTTCAGCCGACGGCCATCTCGTCACCAGCGACGGCAAGCAAGTGCTGAGCGCGGGCGGCGGCCCCATCATCTTCGACGGCCAATCCGGCGGTAGCCCGGTCATCACACGCGACGGTTCGATCACGCTGGACGGCGTCGAAGTCGCGCGCTTGGGCGTGGTCAACTTCGCCAATCCGCAAGCCATGCAGAAGGTCGGCGAAAATCTTTGGAGTGCGAACGGTCAGCCCCCGCGCGACTTCGAAGGCGTCGTCGTGCAGGGCGCGATCGAAGGCTCGAACGTCAATCCCGTGCTCGAACTGACGCAGCTCATCGAAATCTCGCGCGCCTATGAATCTGCGGCGCGCATCGTCAGCGGCGCCGACGATCTGCGTCAGCGCGCGCTGCAACGTCTTGGCCAAGTTCAGTAAGGAGTAGCCGATGCGCGCCTTGTCGATCGCCGCCAGCGGCATGCAGGCCCAGCAGCTCAACGTCGAAGTCATTTCGCACAACATCGCGAACATGAACACGACGGCGTACAAGCGTCAGCGCGCCGAGTTCGAGGACATGCTGTACCAGAACCAGGAGCGCCCGGGTTCGAGTTCGTCGGCGAGCGGAAACATCCTGCCGCTCGGGATTCAGCTCGGCGTCGGCGTGCGCGCCGATGCGGTCGGGCGCATCACCGAGCAAGGCGGCATGAGTCAGACCTCGAATCCCTACGATCTCGCCATCAATGGCCGCGGCTACTTCCAGGTGACGATGCCTTCGGGGCAAACCGCCTACACGCGCGCAGGCAATCTCGCCATCAACGCTGACGGCGTGCTGGTGACGGCCGACGGCTATCAGATCGAGCCTTCGATCACCGTGCCGCCGGAAGCAACGGCGGTGAACATCTCGCGCGACGGCATCGTCGAAGCGACGCTCACTGGGCAGACCGCGCCGCAACAACTCGGCCAGTTGCAGATCGCCAATTTCATCAACCCGCCTGGCCTCGAAGCCATTGGCGACAATCTCTATCTGGAGACGCCCGCGTCAGGCACCCCCAACGTCGCCACGCCGGGCGAACCCGGCTTCGGCACGCTGATGCAAGGCTATCTCGAACTTTCCAATGTCAATGCGGTGGAAGAAATCTCTTCGCTGATCGAAGCGCAGCGCGCCTACGAAATGAATTCGCGCGTCATCACCGCCGCAGATCAGATGCTCGAATCCGTGACACAATTGCGCTGATGAGATCGCCGATGATGCGCCGCCTTTCCGCCCTCGCCTGCTTTGCGCTTCTCCTGTGCGCCGCGCCGGCGTTCGCCGATACGACAGTCACGCTGAAGCCGCGCATCGAATCCACGGGCGCCGCCATCACCTTGGGCGATGTGTTCAACGGCGCTGGCGATGTCGCTTCGCGGCCGATCGCGCCGGCGCCGGCCGCCGGGCAAGTGACGACGCTGAGCGCAGAATTTGTCGCCGCCGCCGCGGCCGCTTCCGGTCTGAATTGGTCGCCACCCGCCGGTCTCACCTCCGTACGCATCACCCATCCAGCGGGCGCGCGCGCTTTCGTCGCCGCCGAACGTCCCACTCAAACCTCGAGCACCTCGACGTCAGAACCGATCGCGGCGAGCGGCGGCGATATCGCCGTGCATCGCGGCGAGACGGCGTTGCTGACATTCGACGCGCCGGGCGTATCGCTCAGCATGCAAGCGCGCGCGACCAGCGATGGCGCCGTCGGGCAGACGATCCGCTTTCTCAACACTTCATCCAATCGCCCGGTGGACGCCGTCGTAACCGGGCCGGGCGCAGCGCGCGTGGGGACACCTTGAGCATGGAAAAACACATTCGCCGCGTCGCCATGCTTGCACTCGCCGCCGCCTCAACGGCGTGCGCCAGCACCGAAAATGTCGATACGATCTCCCATGACGCGCTGGCCGCTCCCGGCGCGGCGGTCAATGCCGCGCATCGCGCGTTGCAGCCGCCGCAGCTCTCCCCCGTCGCCAATCCTGCGCCGCTGACCGGCAGCGCGCAGCAGAGCATCCCGCAGCCCGAACCCGCGGCGTATGATCCCGGCAGGCCGAACTCGCTTTGGCGCGCCGGTCGGCGCAGTTTCTTCAACGACCAACGCGCACAGCGTGTCGGCGACATTCTCACGGTCGAAATCGAAATCGACGACAAGGCCGAGGTCACAAACTCCTCCGACCGCAGCCGCTCGTCTTCTACAAGCGCCGGCGTCACCAACTTCTTCGGCGCCGAGCAAGCGCTCGGGCATTTGCTCGGCGCCGATCCGTCAACGCTGGTGAATGCAGAATCCTCGTCCGACCACAGCGGCGACGGCGCCATCAATCGCAAGGAGAAGATCGAACTCAACCTCGCGGCCGTCGTCGTCGACACGCTGCCCAACGGCAATTTGGTCATCGCCGGACGTCAAGAGGTGCGCGTCAATGGCGAATTGCGCGAGTTGACGGTGTCCGGCGTCATCCGCCCGGAAGACATCTCCGCCAACAACACCATTCGTCACGATCAGATCGCCGAGGCGCGCGTTTCATATGGCGGGCGCGGCTCGATCAGCGCCGTACAGCGGCCGAATTGGGGCCAACGCATCGCCGACGCCATCACCCCCTGGTGACGCGGCTTCACATCGGATGTGCGAACTGGGGCCAGAAATATTGAATGACCGCGCCGGCGACAAAGCCGACGCAAATGCCGAGCAATAGCCCGACATAGCCGTTGCCGAGGCGTTCGCTGACGCTGTCCTGCCCCGGCGTCCAGACGCGCAGCACGAAACCCAGCGCGCTGCCGGCCAATCCGCCGACGCCCGCCAAGTCGAACCGGAAAATGCAGAGCGCCACCATCGCCAGATAGATGGCCAAGCTCAGAACCCACCGCACCGCGTCCATGGGCTAGATCATCCACGTCGGCAGGGCTCGGCGCAATCGGCGCCGTTCAGTCATCACGATGCACGCGCTCGCGCCGCTCATGGCGCTCCTGCGCCTCCAGCGACAGGGTCGCGATCGGACGCGCCTCAAGCCGGGAGATGCCGATCGGCTCACCCGTCTCTTCGCAATAGCCATAGGTGCCTTCGTCGATGCGGCGGATGGCTTCGTCGATCTTGGAGATCAATTTGCGCTGGCGATCCCGGGTGCGGAGTTCGGTGGCGCGATCGGTTTCGCTGGACGCGCGATCGGCGAGATCGGGCAGCGAGGTGGTGTCTTCCTGCAGACTGGCGATGGTCGAACGCGATTCCGCCAGAATCTCTTCTTTCCATGCGAGCAGCTTGCGGCGGAAATAGTCCCGCTGACGCTCGTTCATGAAGGGCTCGTCGTCGCTCGGCCGGTATTCCTCGGTAATCGTCGAGCCCATTTCAGGTCTCCCCGCTACTCCGCGCCCGGCGCCCTCGCAAGATCGGCGCCTTATAGCGCCGGCCTATGGCGGCGTCCATTAACCTACGCAAGTCCAAAAGCAGTGCAAAAACCGCTGTTTGCAGCGCAGCATTCAGCGGGATGCGGCGTTCATGTCGAGCTTCGCCAGCTCCACGGCGACTCGCGTATCGATTTCGAGCAGAATCGCATCGAGTTCCGGCTCACCGGTTGTTTCACCGCCGCTGCGCAAACCCTCCAGTTCCGTGCGAAGCGCGCCGGGCGCCCGCCCTAGCAACAGCGCCCGTTCGAGATTGTCGAGCACATCGAGCGCGCGCCGGCCGCGACGGACCTGTCGCGCGCGACGATCGGGTTCGAACCCTTCGGCTTGCAGCGCCAGAATCGCATCGAGCGAATGCGCGGCGCTTGTTGGCGCGGCCGCCACGGCGCGCGCGGCGCCTTCGGTCGGAGCGAAGCCCGGGGCTGCGGCGCCGCCGGCTTTGCGCGAAGGCGTCGAACCGCCCACGCCGCGGCTGCTTTCGATCTTCATACGCGCGAACTCTCCGTCCGGGCTGTTGCGAGAGCCTTAACAGCTCCGACATTTGAACGCGCTGTTAACCGAGTTCGCGCCCTATCGCACGCATGAGATTCAGTTCTCGCTTCGCGCGGAGCGCGCTGCTCACAGCCGTAACGCTGACAATTCCGCCTGTGGCGGTGGTGCAAAGCGCGGATGCCGCGCCACGCATCAAGGATGTCGCCGATTTCGAGGGGGTGCGCGAGAATCAGCTTGTCGGCTATGGCCTCGTCGTCGGCCTGGCCGGCACAGGTGATTCGCTGCGCAACTCGCCGTTCACGCGGCAAAGCTTGGCCGCCATGCTCGAACGGCTGGGCGTCAACTCGACCAACGGCAATCTCAACACGCGCAACGTCGCCGCGGTGATGGTGACCGCGAATTTGCCGCCGTTTGCCTCACAGGGCTCGCGCATTGACGTCACCGTCTCCGCTCTGGGCGACGCACGCAGCTTGGCGGGCGGGCAATTGCTGGTGACGCCGCTGATGGGCGCTGACCAGCAAGTCTACGCTGTGGCGCAAGGCTCGCTGGCGATCGGCGGCTTCTCCGCGGGCGGCAATTCCGGCTCGTCGGTGACGCGCGGCGTGCCCACCGCGGGGCGCATCGCCTCGGGCGGATTGGTGGAGAAGGAAATCTCCTTCGACATCGCCAGCCAGCAGGACCTGCGGCTATCGCTGCGCAACCCGGACTTCACCACCGCCCGCCGCATCGCCGACGCCATCAATACGGCGGTCGGGCCAGACACCGCGCACGCCACCAACCCCGGCGCGGTGGTCGTGCATCGCCCCGACTCGTACCAGGGCGACATGGTGTCCCTGCTTGGGTCGATCGAGAATTTGGAAGTCGCCGTCGATTCGCCCGCGCGCATCGTCATCGACGAGAATTCCGGCATCGTCGTCATGGGCGACAACGTCCGCATTTCCACCGTCGCCATTGCGCAAGGCAATCTCACCATTTCAGTCAACGAAGATCCATTCGTCAGCCAGCCCGCGCCTTTGAGTCAGGGACAGACGACGGTCGTGCCGCACTCCAGCGTCAACGTGCAGGAGGACAAGGGCGGCCTGGTGATGGTGCCGGGCGGCGTGCCGCTTCGGCAATTGATCAACGGCCTCAACGCACTGGGCGTCAGCCCGCGCGATATGATCTCGATTCTGCAGGCCCTGAAGGCCGCCGGCGCGATCCAGGCCGAGATCGAGGTGATGTGATGAGCGACGCCGTACCGCCTCCGCGCGGGGCGCCACTGCCGCAGAGCACGCCGCCAGCGCCATCGGCGCAGATGCGTCAGATCGCGCAGCAATTCGAGGCCATGTTCCTGAACGAGATGATGGGCCCGATGTTCGAAGGGCTCGACACCGACGGGCTCGGCGGCGGCGGCGTCGGCGAAGAGATGTTTCGCCCCATGCTGATCGACCAGTACGCGAAGGCCATCTCGCATTCCGGCGGCATTGGTCTGGCCGACGTGATCGTGCGCGAACTCACGCGCATGCAAACCGCGCAGGCAGACGCCGCGCCGCCGCCGACGACGGAGGCGCCGCATGGCTCTCGCGGCTGAGAACGGCGCGGACCGAGCGGAGCAATTGCTGCTCGTCACCGAACGTCTGTCGCACCTCATTGAAGAGGAGACGCGCCTGATCAAGGCGCGAAAGCCGCCGCTTGAGGGCGAATTGGGTGACGAGAAGGCGCGGCTCGCCAACGCCTATCGGCTCGAACTCGGCCGCATCAAGCAGGATCGCTCCCTGCTCGACGGCGCGGCGCCGGGGGTGCTCAGCAAGCTGCGTCAGCAAACGGTCAAGCTGCAGGACGCCCTGGCCAAACATGAGGTCGAATTGGGCGCCGTTAAGCTCGTCGCCGAGGGGCTGGCGCAGGTCATGGCCGAGGAAGTGGCGCGCCAGCGGGGCGGCGTGCAGAATTACGGCGCAACGGGAGGCGTCGCGACGCCATCCGGCCCTATTCCCGTCGCGGTTGATCGCAAAGCTTGAGCACTCTGTTTCCGCAGCAGATTTCGCCTTTCCTGTAATTCATCTTGCGGGGCGGCCCAGACTTGGATTTCTGTTGCTCCTCGGCAACGGTGGGGAAGGAATGCACGGAAGTTCGCACCGAGGGTGGCGCCCGGAGCCGGACGAGCCGCGTCGCGGCATGTTGGGCGTTTGGAGCGCCTTCCTCTTCAACATCTGCTTGGCTCTGCTGCCGCTCGCCAGCGCCTTTGCACTCGTCACCGTATCGCGCGACCACCTCTACACCTATGAGGCGACCCCGGCGCTTGCCCAGGATGTGCGCAACCGGGTCGAGCGCCTCGCCAGCACGCTCATCCCCTTGGATTTCGACCGCCGCCGTCAGTGGGACGACATGGTGGCGATCGAACTCGTGAAGGGAGACATTTCCGCCGCGCGCGGTTTCCTTTTGAGCGCCCGCACCATGCTGCCGGCGCGCGACGCCGATCAGCTCAACCGTTCGCTCCACTCCAACGCCACCGACGCCGACATCGAGACCGCCGCCCTCGATTTCCTGACGCCAGGCACACGCGCGCGCTACGAGTCGAGCGTGCCCCTGCTTTCGCGCCGTTCCGCCAGCGGGCTGGCGACGACGCGCGCGGCGGAGCGATTGACGCCGCTGGGCGACGCACGCGACTTCGAGTTGCTCGCGGGCTCGATGATGGGCGATGCGGATTCGGATCCACTGCATTTCACCCTGACCGGGCTTGGCCTGGGGCTTGGCGGTCCGCTGACGCCGCGCATGTCGGAAGGCGCATCGGCGCTGATCGAGGCGAGCCGCGATCCGAATTTCGGCGGCCAGTTCGCGGAAGAAATCACCAACGTCATCGGCGCGGCCGCGCCCGCGGACCGCTTTCGCAGCGAGGCTTTGGCGCGCGCGCATGACGGCGCCGACCCCGCCTCCTACCCGATCGCCGCGCCGGCTTTCCGCGCCGCCATCGACCCGGTTCGGGCCGCGGCGGCGAAAGCCGTGCTCGATCAGATCGGCGCCATGAGCGAAGCGTCTTCGCCCTCCGGAGCGGCCCTCTTGCTGACGCATGCGCGTTCGATCCGCGACTTGCCGCGGCTGCAGCTCATCGCCCTGGCCGCTGGGGACCGCGCCACCGCCGTCGCCAAAAACGCCCCGCACGATGGACGCCTTCCGGCGGCCGCGCATGGCGTGCTCAAGTTCTCGAACGAATTGCTCTCGATGCTCGGCTTCGTTGCGCTGGCGGCGATCGGACTCATTTTCTCGACGGCCGCCACCGCAATCGAAGCCGCGCAGCGCGCCTGGCGCAGCGTTCGCGCGGAGCACTTCGTTGTGCGCACAGCGCGAGGCGACCTGGTGGAGAGCTTCGACGCACCCTGGCGGACGCTCTAGGCGCCGCCGACCCGGCCTTCAGCTTTTGAAAAGCGCAAGCACGGATTGCGGAGCGACGTTGACGATCGCGCCGCCGCCCAGATCCGACAGCCCCTGACTCACTTGCAGCGCCAGCAGACGCGCCGAATCCGCATCAAGATCGCCATTGACGCCGTTCGCCGTCGCCGCACCGAGAAACCCTTGGTGCGCTTGCAGCGAACGCGCGGCGTCCGTCAGCCGATCAAGCCCGGCGTTGAGCGTGTCGCGCGAGGCGCGCGCGGCGTCCGCCAGTTGCGGGCCCACTTGCGCTTGGCTCGAAAATGAAAACACGCCGCCGCTCTGGCTGCTGTCCGACACGCGCAAATCAAGCCCAGCGATCGTCAACGGCGCCGCGCCCGGTTCGGCCTGAACCGAAAGATCGCCGCCGGCGATCAGCCCTAAGCCACCCTTCACGGCTGCGTCGACGCGCGCCGCGAAAGAGGTCAGCAAATCCTTCAATTGCGATTGCGCGTCGGGATCGTCGGAATTGGCCAGCGATTGAACCTGGCTCAGAAAATCCTTGGCGTCCTCGCCGATGTCCAAAGTCTGCTGTATCTGCGAAAGCCCGGCGCTCACGCTGTCGCTGGCGGCGCGCCAATTCGCGGCGTCTCCGAGCTGCACCAAGTCGCCATTGGCGTTGGCGTCGGAGGCTTGGCCCGGACGACGCGTGTGACGTGTGAAAAGCGTGTCGACGCCGAGCGCGTTCGCGCCCGTCGCCCCCGGTGTGATGCTGGACACCATGCCCCGTCGCTCCTTCTCGGATCGCGCGCCAACATGGCGCGCGGCGCTCTTCGCCGCATGCGGGACAAGACGGTAAATTCGTTAACAGACGATTAACACTAATGAAGACGCGTAAACTTTTTCGGCGCCGTGAGCGCCGTTGTCACGTCTTCACTGCCCTCCGGCCGCCCGGCCGCTACTCGGACATCGCTTTGATGTAGGCCTGCACCGCGCGCGAAAAGGCGAGCTGCGCATCGCTCGGGTACTGACGCAGCACCTGTTGCGAATCCGGGTCGACCAGCGTGTTGACGAACCGGCCCGACACTTTGTCGATCTCAATCAAGAGCTTCGCCGGCGCGAGATCCGTGTGGAGTTCGGCTTGGGTCTGCGCCTCGATCTTGGCGGCGACTTCGGTGTGTGGCGCTTTGATCGGTTCGGCAAGCGCGGGTGTGCGTTCGCCGCGCGCCACGGGGGCCACGCGGGCGTTGAGGGTCGGAGTTGGAGAAGCGTTGGCGTCCATGGCTCACGCTCTCGCAGAACGATCGCCGTCGATGCTTCCGCCTCGGAGCGGGTCGGCGGGGAGCGGTTTTCCCGCTCCTCGCCTTCCCGTTTTCCGAATTAGCGGAAGAACGACAGGACGATCGAAGGCGCCTGGTTGGCGATCGACAAGGCTTGCGCGCCCAGTTGCTGCTTGACTTGCAGCGCTTGGAGTTGCGCGGATTCCTTGGCGAGGTCGGCGTCCACGAGGTTGCCGATGCCGGCCGTGATCGTGTCGCTCAGCTTGCCCAAGAACGACTTTTGCACGTCGAGCGCCTTGGATTGCGCGCCGAGCGTGGCGAGGTTCTTGTTCAAGTTGGTGATCGCGGTGTCGATGGCCGTGGAGGCTGCCGACGCGCCGGTCGCGGTCGAGATGTCCAGCGTCGAAGTGACGGTCGCCAGAGCTTGACCCGATTGGCCGAGACGGAAGTCGAAACCGTCGACCGACACCGAATTGGTGCCGCCGCCGCCGCCACCCGCCGCGAAGGTCGTGCCCGCCGTCGTCGCGCCGCCGTCGAACTGGCCGCCCGCGCCGTCGGTGATCCCCGCACCCGAGCTATCAACGAACTTCACCGCGAACTGAGCGGATGAGTTGTAGGTGATTTGCCCGGTCGTGTCGTCATAGCTGGCCGTCACTTGGCCGTTCGTGCCCGTGTTCACCGCATCCACGAAGTCTTGGATGGTGTCGGTGCCGGCAACGCCCACCGTATAGCTGGTGGTCACGCCGCTTTGCGTGATCGAGAACTGCACCGAATCGCCGGCCGAGAACGTGAGGCCGGTCGCCGTGGCGAGGTCTTGCGAGGCCGAATAGAGCGTGCCGCCGCCGATCGCGCCAGCCGTCTTCGAATACGCGCTGTTGCCCGAGCCGGCCGCGTCGCTGGTCAGAACGCTGAATGCATTGGCGCCGCCCGTGAGGTTGGAGCCGTTGACGAGGTTCGAACCGTTGAAGGTTGCGGCGTTGGCGATCTGATCGATCTGACCGCGGAGCGCGGAGAAGTCGGCCTGCAGCGCGTCACGCTGGTCTTGAGAGAGGTCGGTCGCTTGCGCGGCGACGGACTTTTCCTTCAATTGCTTCAGAATGTCGCCGATCGCTTCACCGGCCGAGAGGCCCGTGTCGATCACCGACGAAGCGCGATCGATGCCGTCTTGGACGGCGCCCAGAGACGCAACGCGGGCGCGTTGACCTTCGGCGATCGCGAACACGGCGCCATTGTCCTTCGCCGACGCGACCTTGAGGCCGGTGTTGACGTGGTTTTGGACTTCGCCGAGTTGCTTGGTGGTTTGGTTGAGGCTTTGGAGAGCGACCAAAGCACCGTAATTGGTGTTCACGCTAGTCATACTTATGGTCCTTCTGGACAGTGTTGCCGGCCCGTTTTGGGCGGTAAGGGCGATTCACCCCTATCCGGGGAATGCAAAGCGCGCGCCTCTCCGGAATGGTGAAGCTACGTCCCCCGCAATCGCGGATTTTCGGC
Organism: Caulobacterales bacterium; assembly: GCA_035548735.1. Classification (GTDB taxonomy): domain Bacteria; phylum Pseudomonadota; class Alphaproteobacteria; order Caulobacterales; family Aquidulcibacteraceae; genus Vitreimonas. The sequence goes on from DASZSK010000031.1 coordinate 22,009, forward strand.
TTAAAACCTTAAATTTTCGGATCGCTGTCGTGACGAGGGAACAAATCTGCTCGGCAAATTTTGCCGATCCGGCATTTGCTGCCGCGCTTAGCGCGCAGCCAGACCTTCCATCATCGAGCGATTGACGTCGATCAGCGGATCGATTTCGACGCCCTCGCGCAGCACCTGGCTTGAATAGCGCGAGACCCAAAGCGCGAGCGAGATGATCTGGGCGCGGAGTTGCGGCGGCAACTTGTTGCCTTCGGTGGCGCAATCGGCGCTCAGCACGTTCCAGAGCCTGCGATTGAAGTCGAGCGCTTCCGCGATCGGCGCAGGCCCGCTGATCGCGCCCTCCTTGATGCGAATAAGGCCGGCTGTCGCCTGCCCGAACGCGCGATACTCCAACTCACGCGGGCTCTCAGCCTGCGTGGCCGCGCGCTGGTACGCCTTGATCGACATCCGCCAACCCCAACCGCTCGGCCTCATAGGTCATGAGTTTCCGGCAGCGCATCAGCGCCCGGTAATACTCACCGGCCATTACCTCTTTGGAAATCCCGACGCATTCGGCGAGAATTTCGGCGTCGCGCACCGCGCCCATGAATTCCGCCAACCGCGATGCGAACTCGCCGTACGCTTTGTCGTGCCCCGCATCGTCGAGATACATGAGCATGATCGGGAAATAGATGCGCCGTGCGGGCGTGTCCGCCTCCTCCGGCTGCATGATGTCCTTTTCGCGCAGCACGGACGCCTTGTTCTGCAGCACGAGCGAAGCGCGCCTGTCGCCGTTCTGCACGACGGCGCCGTTGACCACGAACTTCTCGCCCGGCCGCAGCGACAATTTCAGCGGCATGATTCGCGCTCCGCCCCGGATAGACGCCCGAGCGTCCGGGAACAAAGTTAACGACCCGTTTCAGGCGCCGCCTTCGCACTGCATTCGCCGTAAGTATCTACCGCCAGGGCGTGGCCCGTTCGCCGCACTCTTAACGATTTGGACAGGCGGCCTTGCGCGCCCAGCGCAATCAGCCCTAGCCTCGATGCGGCTTTCGGGGGACCCGCGTTTCGGCGCCGTTGACGCTGCGGGAGAGACAGGATGAAGCCCCAGGGGATGCGCCGGGAGACCAGCGCATTTGGGGCAGATGGCGGCGCGCATGACTTGCCTCGGCAAGCATGCGCGTCGTACCTCCTCGGACATGCGTTTCGAAGGCACAACTGATTACGTAGCGACAGAGGACCTCAAGGTTGCTGTCAACGCCGCCGTCACATTGGAGCGGCCCCTCCTCATCAAGGGCGAGCCGGGCACCGGCAAGACCATGCTGGCGATCGAAGTGGCGAAGGCCTTGGGCACGCCGCTGATCGAGTGGCACATCAAGTCCACGACCAAGGCGCAGCAGGGGCTTTATGAATACGACGCTGTGATGCGGCTGCGTGATTCACAGCTCGGCGACGAGCGGGCCAGCGACATCGCCAATTACATCAAGCGCGGCAAACTCTGGGAAGCATTCGAAAGCGACAAGCGCCCGGTGTTGCTGATCGATGAAATCGACAAGGCCGACATCGAATTCCCGAACGATCTCCTGCAGGAGCTCGATCGCATGGAATTCTATGTCTACGAACTCGATCGCACGATCAGCGCGCGCCAGCGGCCGATCGTGATCATCACTTCGAACAATGAGAAGGAGTTGCCGGACGCGTTCCTGCGCCGGTGCTTCTTCCACTACATCCGCTTCCCGGATGAGCAGACGATGCAGGCGATCATTCAGGCGCACTTCCCCAACGTGAAGCAGCGCCTGATCGGCGATGCGCTGAAGGTCTTCTACGACATGCGCAAGGTTCCGGGCCTCAAGAAGAAGCCCTCCACGAGCGAGTTGCTCGATTGGCTGAAGCTCTTGCTCGCCGACGACATCGATCTCGACACCTTGCGCCAGAAGGATCCGACCAAACTCATCCCGCCGCTCTACGGCGCGCTCCTCAAGAACGAGGCGGACGTGCAGCTGTTCGAGCGGCTCGCTTTTCTCGCCCGGCGCGAGCCGCGCGGCGGGCAAACCTAAGCACACGCTGCACGCGAACCGGCGGCGGCGTCGCTTGGTTTTCGCACGCCCACAGGGGAATTCTGCGCGTCGCGGGCGGGTGAAGTTCCGGCTGCCGACGCTGCTTGCTACTCATACACAATGAGCTTCGAAACACTCGTGCTGGCGCTCGCGCTGCTGCTGGGCCCTGCCCTTGCCGCCGCGGGCGTGATCGTGCTGACCGAACGTCAGCGCGTCTACGAGCGGCGCTTGCATCTCTTCCACGACATGATGCGCATGCGCCGCGTATGGCTGAGCCCCGAATGGGCGGGCGGATTGAACTTGGCCCCTGTGGAGTTCGCCGCCTTTCCCCCGGTGATCGCCGCCGTCGACGCGCTCCTCACCCGCTACGGCGATCCGGCCTGGCAAAGCCAGGACGGCGAAAAGCGCCGCCGCGCGGTGCTCGACACCGAGACGGCCGCCTGCGAACTCCTCCTCCGTATGGCCGAAGCCCTGCGCATTCCCATGGTCGGCTCGGATTTGCGTACGCGCCCTAACGCTCCTTACGGCTGGACGCTCAACGACATACAGGAGCGGCAAACGCGCGACATGCTCGCGCAGGTTTTGAGCGGCGTCCGTCCGCTCCGCGTCGAAACTTTCGCCCAGGCGCAGGCCCCCGCATCCGCGCCTCGCGGCAATGCCGCGGCGCCCTCCAACGCTTGGTATGACGCACCGCGCGCCAGCACGCTACAGACCGAGGAAATCGCGAAATAGTCTTCGTGCGGCGCCGCGCGCGTGCGTCGGGCTAGGCCAAACCGCGCGAGCCGTCTAAGCTCGTGGCGTGTTTCAGCGCCTCTTCACCGAACTCCGCGCCGCACGCGTGCCGGTCAGTCTCAAGGAATACCTCGTTCTGATCGAAGCGCTTGAGCGCGATGCGATCCCGCCGCGTATTGACGATTTCTACTATCTCGCGCGTACGGCGCTGGTGAAAGACGAGCGCCATCTGGACAAATTCGACCGCGTCTTCGGTCATGTGTTCAAAGGTCTCGAAAACACCGCCGAGGCGATCAACGCCGAGATTCCCGAAGAATGGCTGAAGCTGCTCACGCAGAAATTCCTGAGTGACGAAGAAAAGGCGCAGATCGAAGCGCTGGGCGGTTGGGATAAGCTGATGGAGACGCTGCAAGAGCGTCTCCGCGAGCAGAAAGAACGTCACGAAGGCGGCAGCAAATGGATCGGCACCGGCGGCGCCTCGCCGTTCGGCTCCGGCGGCTATAACCCCGAAGGCGTGCGCATCGGCAATGAAGGCACCCGTCAGGGCCGCGCGGTGAAAGTGTGGGAGAACCGCGAATACAAGAACCTCGACGACAGCGTCGAGCTCGGCGTGCGCAACATCAAAGTGGCGCTTAGGCGGCTGCGCAAGTTCGCCCGCGATGGCGCGCCTGACGAACTCGATCTCGACGGCACCATCAAGAAGAGCGCGCGCGAGGGCTATCTCGACATCGTGCTGCGGCCGGAACGGCGCAACACGGTCAAGGTTTTGCTCTTCCTCGACATCGGCGGCTCGATGGATTCACACGTGAAGCTGTCCGAGGAGCTTTTTTCCGCCGCCCGCGCGGAATTCAAGCACATGGATTTCTTCTACTTCCACAATTGCCTGTACGAGCGCGTGTGGAAGGACAATCGCCGCCGCCACGACGAAATCACGTCGACATGGGATGTGCTGCATAAGTTTCCCAGCGACTACCGCATCGTGTTCGTCGGCGACGGTACGATGAGTCCCTATGAGGTCACTTATCCAGGCGGCAGCGTCGAGCATTGGAACGAAGAGCCGGGCGCGGTCTGGCTGCAGCGCATCGCCGATGTCTATGAGCGTTTGGTGTGGCTCAACCCGACGCCGCGCCAGCATTGGGACAACACGCCTTCGATCGGCGTCATTCGCGAAATCATTGGCGCGCAGCGCATGTTCCCGCTGACCATCCAGGGCCTCGACGGCGCGATGCGCGAATTAAGCCGCTAGCGCTTCAGCGAAGCCAGATAGGCTGCGACGTCGTCCACATGATCCGGCTCGACGACGAAATTCGGCATGGTCGGGTGCGAGGTGTGCAGCCACGCGTTCAACGCGGTGGCGGTCATGCCGGGCGTATTCGCCAACTCCTGAAACGGCGGGGCATGCGAATTCGGCGACACGCGCGCGCCGGGTTCGACCGCGTGACACTGGGCGCAGACCTGCGCCGCATAGGCGTGCCCGCGCAGGGCTTCATCGGACGGTCGCTGCGTCCGCTGCGCCTCCGCCGTGGAGCAAGCGGCCAAACCGGCCGCCAACAAAATGGCTGCGACGCCCTTTATGCGCACCATGGAGCACTCCGAAATTTGGCCGGAGCCTGCGTGACGCTGCGGCGATCACATTGAGGCAACGCAAATCCGCATCGTTTAACGCCGTTGCGCCTCCGAAGCGGCGAAGAAGCCGTCGTGATTGGCGTCGATCTCGGCGAAACGCTGCGCGGCGCAGGACAAAAATTCGTCTTGCGTGATCCGTCGATCGAAATTGGTGTCGCACGTCATGATCGGTTCAGCGTTGTTCAGCAGGCCATACGCGGCCGCGCCGCGTTGCCGGCGCGCATCGGCTTCACGCGCCTGCTCGCGCCACCTGTTGTTCTGTTGGGTGTCGGCGTCCTGGTCGCCCGAATTGCTGTGGCGGACCCCTTCGAAGCCCGTGTTGTCGGACCAGCCGGTCAGAATCTCCGGCGTGTAGCGCTGCCAGTAGGCGGTGGTCTCGACCGAGGTCAGGCTGTTGTCGTGATTGGCGTCCACGCGCTGAAAAAACACGAGCGCATCGGCGAGATATTCCTGCTGGCTGAGCTTGCCGTCGTGATCGACGTCGGCATAGGCGATCCAGCGATTGATCGGCGGATTGTTCGGATCGCTCGAGCGGAACGGTTCGCCCATCGGCGTGATGAACAACACGCCGCGGACCGTGGCGGTGTCGCTCGCCGTCACCGGCGGCGCAGGCGCCGCGGGGGGCGTCGCCGGGGCCTGCGGCGCTGCGGGGGTGGTCGTCGCCGCGGGGGTGGTGGTTCCCTCCTGCGCGTACGCGGCCGTCGCCAAGCCCGCCAGAGCCAAAGCTGCGATGAAAGCCTGCCGCATGATCTCCCCCAGTTGGAAACGCTTTATCCGATATTTGACCGCACTTTGTGGCGACTTGTTGCAGTGCGCCAGTCTTCTTGCCGCAGGCGGCCGGCTGACGGAAGATGTGCGAACAGGATGAATCGGCGGGCTTTTCTTACGACTGCGGCGTGCACTCTGGCGACGGCGTCAGCCGGCGCCCAGAACACGGTCGCGCCCGCCTACCGGTTCTCGGCCGCGATCGACTACAGCGCCGCGCGAGACGGCGCAGCGCTGCTGATCGCCCGCAACGGCGTCGTCCTGGCCGAACGCTACGCCGACGGCGCCGACCCCGGGACGCTTTGGCCGCTCGGCGCAGCGACCCGCGCGTTCGCGGCTCTGCTTGCAGCATCGCTGGTGCAGGACGGCGTCATGCGGCTCGACGAGCCGGTCGGCATGACGCTGGGCGACTGGGCCGCCGACCCGGCCAAGAGCGTCATCTCGATCCAAGCTCTGCTGGCGGGGGTCAGCGGTCTCTCCTTCAACGGTCAGGAACCGAGCTTGGCCGCGGCCCTGGCGTTGACGCCGTCCACGCCGCCCGGCGCCCGCTTCAGCGACGACGCCGCCGCTTATCTGCTGTTTTCGGAGATCGCGCGCCGCAAGCTCATCACCACCGGCAACGGGCTCGATCCGGCCAGCTATCTGATGGAGCGCACGCTCGGTCCCGTCGGCTGCACGCCTGTGGCTTGGGCGCGCACGCAGGACGGGGTGCTGCTGCATGACGGGGCCGCAGCCTCGGCCCGGGGGTGGGCGCAAATGGGCGAGCTGATCCGCCGCGAAGGCGTTTGGCGCGCCGAGCAATTGGTCGACGGCTTCACGGTGCGCGAGGCGATGCGCGGCGGTTTCGTGGAACCCCGCGCCGGCATCGGCCTCTGGCTGGCGGCGGGCAGCACCGACCCCAGCCCGCTCGCCGGCAGCGATCTGTGGCGCATGCGCCCGCCAGCGCCACTCGATCTGGTGATGGCGGCCGGGGACGCCGGACAGCGACTCTACATCATTCCGTCGCAGCGGCTCGTAATCGTCCGCCTGCCGCGCAACGCAGCCGCGCGCGGCTGGTCCGACGCGGAATTCCTGCCGCTTCTGTACCGGGATCTTTAGCCGCGCGGACGCAGCAGCAGGCCGCCGATCAGGCCGAGCACGCCGCCGCCGGCCGCACCGGTGATGAGCTCGCCCAGCCGCGCCGAATTGGACGCGCTGTCCGGCAACAGATTGCTCCACATGGCGGTGATGGAGCCGATTTGTGCGACCGCTTCCGAAGCGTAGCCCGCGCCCGCGCCGCCGATCGCGCCGATGATCGTGCGTCCGACGACGCCGCCGCCGCCCCGGGTCAACGCGCCCAGAATATTGCCGCCGATCACCCCGCCGATTGCGAGGACCACGTAATGCAGCATGGTGGCCTGATCCATATTCACCCCTCCTCGGCGCGCTTCTTTTGTTTATCTCGCGAACCCCGCGCCGGACGCAGGATACCTCCTTCACCGGCGTCTGCACAGCGAAGATTGCGTGACCGTAATGTCCCTGCGGCGCCCAGGCCACAGACGAAGACTTGAGTCAGACTTGTTCACGGATTTGCCCGTGTTCGGACTGCATTGACGCCAGCCGCTACGTAGCGCGCGCTTTGCGTTGTGTTAGAGAGATCGTCCGTCTTCGTTTGAGCCCCCCGGACAGATGACGCCGCCGATCCCTATACGCATCGTGTGCACGCACGACGCCGCGAAGCTCGCTGAGGACATGCAGCGCAGACTTTCGGCCGAGCAGCACGCCGTGGAAATTTCCTGCGGTCGCCAGTCGCTGCGGCAAATCGGGGACGCGCGCACTTTGCGCGAAGCGGTCATCCTGATCTGGTCGCTGGACGCGCCAAGCTCGCACTACATGTTGCAATGGTCCTCTTCGATCGAGCCCAACCGCCTGATTGAAATTGCACGCGGGCGCACGATGAAGTCGCGCGCGCACGTGATCGACTTCAGCGCTTGGGAAGGCGAACGCGGCGGTCCGGCATGGCGCGCGCTCGAGGATCGGCTGCGCGGCATCACACGTGCAACGGAGCCGCCGAAACCGCCGCCACGCGCGGCGGCGATGGCGCTTGCGGCGATCAGCGCTGTCGCGGTCGGCGATGCAGTTTGGCTGCGCGTTCAGGACGCGCATCGTCCGCTCGCCGCCCCAGCGCTCGCGGAAGAACCGACGCCGCTTCCCACGGTCATGCAGACTGCGGGGATCGGCGGCGAAGGCGGGCCGCTTCACGCCGCCGAGCCCGCTTCGAGTTCGCCGGAGGATGTGTTTCGCGCCTATCACGGGCAGCGGGTGCGTCCGCTCGATGCACCGCGCGCAGGCGCCCTCGCCACCGTCGCCGATGCTGACGCAGCCCCCTCGCTGGTGTTTCAGGAAAGCCGCCCGGGCGTACTCGACCGTCTCACGGCGCTTGCCGCGCCGGTCACGCATCGCGACGAGAACGGGCGCTGATCAGCCCGGCGCGCGACGCATCCGCAGCCAGTGCAGCACCGCCCAGGCGTGCGCTTCGTGGCGCATGCGTGTCAGCGCTTCAGCCGGGTTCATCCACACCAATTCATGGTCCGGTTCGCTCGGCTCGCCGTCCGACGCGGATAGTTCAACCTCGTAGAAGGTCGACAGCGAATTGCGCGGCTCGCCGCGATTGACCCAGTATTGCCCGGCGCGCCCGATGACGCGATTGGGCCAGACGGTGAGGCCCGTCTCTTCCTGGAATTCCCGCATCAGGGCCGCAGCTTCGTCTTCGTTGGACTCAACGCCGCCCCCGGGCAAATCGAATTCCGCGGCGCCGCCCTTGTTGACGATGCGCGCGACGGCGATCGATTGTTCGCCCCGCGGACAAATGCCGTAGGCGCTGGTGCGCTCAACATAGGTCAGACCAGGTTGGGTCGAGCCGAATTGGAGGGCGAAACGGGTCATCGGCGCCCGATATAGCGTGCTGCGTTGGCGCTGGCGATGCCGGATCAGCCGGCGCGGATCTGAGACGGCGCGCGCGCTTCGCCATGCGTGGCGCGCGCGAACGCTTCGAGCACGCCGGCGACTTCGTTGGCGGGCACGGGGCGTGAGAAGTAAAAGCCCTGCAGTTGCGTCACGCCGAGCATGCGCATGGCGGCGGCTTCCGCTTCGGTCTCAACCCCCTCGGCGACGATGTCCATGCCCAGTCCCCGCCCCAGCGTGACCACCGCTTTGATGATGGTCATGGCGCGGTTGCGCTCATTGATGCTGGTGACGAAGGCGCGGTCGATCTTGATCTTGTCGAAGCGGAAATCGGCGAGGTAGCGCAAGCTGGAATAGCCGGTGCCGAAATCGTCGAGCGCCACCCGGAACCCCATGGCGCGGATGGTGTCGAGGATCGAGCGATTGCGCTCCGTGGATTCCAGCAGAACGCCCTCGGTGACTTCGAACAGAATGCGCGACGGCTCGAGGCGATGCTTCCTGGCCAGGCGATGCAAGGTCTCGCTCAGATCGACGTGACGGAATTGCACCGGCGAGAGGTTGACCGCGATCTCCAGATCAGGCCAGCGCGCGGAATCGGCGAAGGCGCGTTCGATCACCCAGGCGCCAAGCGCCGGCATCAACCCCGCCTCCTCCGCGATCGGAACGAACACGCTCGGCGCAATGTCGCCGCGCTCAGGGTGGCGCCACCGCAACAGCGCCTCGGCGCTGCGGATTGATCCATCGGCGCAGGAGATCAGCGGTTGATAATAGAGGTCGAGCGCATCGTTCTCGATCGCCGCGCGCAATTGCACTTCGATCTCGCGCCGTTGCTCCACTTCGGCGGCCATTTCCGCGCAAAACACCATGCTGCGCGCGCGTCCCTGGCTCTTGGCCTGATAGAGCGCGATATCGGCGGCGCGCATCAATTCGTCGGAAGAGAAGCCATGCTCCGGCGCCTCGGCGACGCCGATGGAGGCGGTCACGGCCACCGTCTGCCCCATCACTTCGAAGTCGCGCGACAGCGTCCGTTGCAGCATATCCGTCAGCGCGATCGATTCCTGCGCGTTCGCCGCCGTCCGCAGCACCGCGAACTCGTCGCTGCCGAAGCGGGCGAGCACGTCGGTCGGCCCGAGACACGGCTTCAGCCGATCGGCCACGGCCTTCACCAGCATGTCGCCGGCGTGATGGCCCATCGTGTCGTTGACGTCCTTGAATCGATCGATATCGATGCATGCCACGACAACGCGCCGGCTGTTGCGGGTGACGACAAGCGCGTCGAGTTCTTCTTGCAGCTGCGCGGTGAACTGGCGCCGGTTGGGCAAGCCGCAAAGCGGATCGTGCAGAGAGTCGTGACGAGCCTGCGCTTCGCGCGTGGCGAGCGCGTTGGAGGCGCGCTTAAGGCGCCGGATCATCACGGCGGTGAGCATGCCGGCCAGCAGCACGCCGAGTGCGACCAAGGGCAAAATGAAGAGGAGCAGCGTCTTGCCGGGCTGCTTCGTGGTCCATTGCAAATAACCGAGCGAAGCGCCGTCGTCGGCGCTGAACGGCTCGAACGTCAGCGCCCCGGTGTCGCGGCCGGCGGCCACCAGACGCAAGTCGGGCAACAGCAGCCCGTCGCCCAGTTCGCGCATGAATGCGTCATCGATACGCACCACGCTCACCAGCAGATACGGTTCGCCATGCAGAAGCGACGGCGTCACGTTCGGGACGATGCTCATCACCGAAACGACAGCCGGACGCCCCTGCACGGAAAGGATGTGCCCGGACCAGCGCGGATTGATGCCGCCCAACTGTTCGCGATAACGGCTCCGCCCCGCTTCGAACGCGCGCGCGCGAGACCGCAAGGTCGGCGCGGCGCCCCGCGCCTCGGCGACGACCTTTGCGATGACGGGACGCACGAGATCGTAAGCCGCGGCAGCGTCAACGCGGGCGCCGCCAATGTAGGCGTACACCGGCGCGTCGTGGTCGTTCAGTACGAAGACCTCGGAATGGTGGTAGGTCTCGCTCAGAAACGCACCGTACTCGACGTCCGCCCACTGTGTATTGACCCGTCCCCGGGTGAGGTTGGTGATCGCGTCATCCCACCAGGCGATCGATTTCTGCTCGTCCAGAACCCGGCTGACGCGATTATCGAGCGCGTTCTCCACCAGCTGCCGCTCGCGGATGACGGCTGTGCGGTTGGCGGACCAGCCCGCATAAGCCACGACGACGATCAGGGCCACGCCGAACAAGGCGAGCGCGACGCCAATCAGCAGAGTGAGGCGCCGCAGATCGTTGTTCTGCCGCAGGGCGTTGATTTTGCCGGCGACCATAAGGAAGGCCCAAAGTAAAGGCGCCGATTGGCGGCTTTCCCAAAAATAATATTCACAACAAAACCAACAGACTGTTACTCACACTGCAGGTGATGTTTGGCGCGCCGTTAACTATAGTGACAGTTTAGGCTCCGAATACTCGCGCATAAGTTGAGCTGCTATTTTTTATGGTTAACGCCGATTGCTTCTTGTTCCTGGTGCGTTAGCGCTTTATTAAACACGTGGGACGCGAAGGACCTAAGTTCCATTAAGGAAAAGGTTAACGGCGCGCTCAGGACCCTGGCTTGGAGTGGCTTACCGTCATGGACCGGTATGCTGTGAAAACGCGCGCCGACAGCTCGGAGCTGAAAAAGGCGGCCATGGCCATCGAGCAATCGGCCTGGAACGCGCTTGGCTTCTTGAATTTTACCCGCGCCCACTTCGCGCATTACGAGCATCTGCTCGAGAAATACGCCGATCACCAGATCTGCCTGATCGATCGCGAAACGGGCTATCCGGTTGCGGTGGGCACTTGCGCGCCGTTCTATCGCGACGCGGAGGCCCTACCCGACGAGGGCTGGGACTGGGTGGTCGAGAGCGCCAGCCGTAACGGACGGGCGCCGAACACGCTGGGCGGCCTCGGTATCTCTGTGCCGCAGGTCCACCGCTCGAAGGGCCTGGCGCGGCGGGTGATCGCCGCCATGCGCGACCTCGCCATCGCCAAGGGTTACGAGTCGGTGGTCATCCCGGTGCGACCGACTTCGAAGAGCCGCCACCCCGAAGTGCCGATGGAGGACTACCTCTCCTGGCAGGATGATCGCGGCCGCGCCTACGATCCTTGGCTTCGCAGCCACCTCGCCGCGGGCGGCAGGGCGATGGGGCCCTGCAAACGCTCGATGGTCGTCGAAGAGCCGCTGGCGTTCTGGGAAGCCTGGACGGGCCAACGCTTCGAGCAATCCGGCGCCTACTCGATCCCGGGGGGCCTCACCCCGCTCATCGTCGACACGCGCGAGCAGATGGGCCGCTATCACGAACCCAATGTGTGGTTCCGCTACGCCTGCTGACCCTTACGCGGTGGCGCGCACCGGTTCCGGCAGATAGAGCGGCTGCGGCGCGGCCGCGCCAAACAAATAACCCTGCCCCAGCCCGCAGCCGAGGGCGCGCAGCGCGTCGGCGGTCTCGCCATCTTCGACGCCTTCGGCGGTGACGTTGAGCCCGAGCGCCTTGCCCAAGCCGACGAGCGCGCCGACGATCGTCGCGTTTTCGCGGTCCGTCACCATGCTGCCCACGAACGAGCGGTCGATCTTGATCTTGTCGATCGGCAACTCGCGCAACAGGAACAGCGAGGAATAGCCGGTGCCGAAATCGTCGAGCGCGATCTTCACGCCTTGGTTCTTCAGCGACAACAACGAGGATTTGGCGCGCTGAATGTCGCCGATCATCGCGCTTTCGGTCACTTCAATCTCGAGCCGCTGCGCGGGAAAGCCGCTCTCGTTCAATGTGCGCAGCACTTTTTCCGGGAACCATTGGTCGCGCACCTGGCTCGGCGAGATGTTCACCGCGAGCACGAAATCGCCGGGCGCCGACAGCGCCTTGCGGCACGCCTCGGCCAGCAGCGCCCAGAACATGGCGTCGACGAGGCCCGCTTCTTCAGCGATCGGAATGAATTGCACCGGTGAGACCAGCCCGCGCGTGCGGTGCGGCCAGCGCGCCAGCACCTCAAAGCCCGCGAGCGCGCCGTTCTCCAGATTCACCACCGGCTGGAAGTACGGCACGATCTCGCCGGCCGGGATCGCCGCGCGCAAGTCTGCTTCCATCGAAGCCTTGGTCCGCAGCGCTTCATCCATCGACGAGTCGAAAAACATGAAGGCGCCGCGCTCTTCCTTGGCCCGCAACATCGCAGCATCGCCGCGCTGGAGCAGTTCTTCAGCCGTGCGTCCGTCCGTCGGGCAGATGGCGACGCCGATCGACGCGCCGACCGTGAGCTTCAGGCCGTTGATCAGAATGGGCGCGGACAATTCGGCAAGGATGCGCTTGGCCGCCGCGGCGATCCCGTCGCGATCCTCGATGCTTTCCAGAAGAATGGCGAATTCATCGCCGCCCAGCCGCGCGGCCAGGCTGTCGTCGCGAATGCAGCCGGACAGGCGCGTTGCAATCACCTGCAGAAGCTGGTCGCCGATCAGGTGGCCATGCACGTCATTGATCGGCTTGAAGCGATCGAGATCGACGAACATGAGCGCGAAGCCGTCGTCGTCCTCACCCACGAGCGCCAGACGGCGCTCCAGTTCTTCGAGGAAGTTGCGGCGGTTGGCGAGGCCGGTCAGCGGATCGTGACGCGCCAGCGATTGAGCCAACGCTTCCGCGGCTTCGCGCTCGGCGATCTGCTCTGAAAGCGTTTCATTGGCGCTCAAGAGATCGTGCGTGCGCTCAAGCACGGTTTTCTCAAGATCATTGCGGATGGCGTCGAGCGCCAACACCGCCTGGCGTCGATCCAGCTGCGCCTTCACGCGCGCCGTCAGGACGCGCAGATCGATCGGCTTGGGAATGTAATCGTTGGCGCCGGCCTCCAGCGCGGTCGAGACGACGTCGCCGTCGTCGAGCGCCGTCACGACGATCACCGGGACGTGCTCGGCGTCGAAGCGTTTGCGGATGCCGCCCAGCGCATCGAGCCCAGAGCGCTCTGGCATCATCCAATCAAGCAAGACGAGTTCGATGTTTTCTTCGGCGATCGCGTCTTCGATGCCCACTGCGGTTTCGCGCAGCACGACCTCATAGCCGCGACGCTCCAAGCGGCGGCCAAGCATGTCGCGATTCTGCGCCTGGTCGTCGACCAGCAGAATGCGACCGAGACGATCCGTCCCGTCCGTCTTATCTTCGCCTTGCGCGGGGGACATCCGCCCTCCTACACGCCCAACGCCCTAACCCAAGCCTTCACTCTATCGCGAGGAGGTTGCAGTCAGACTAATGCCCGGGCTCCACCCTATTGTTTTTCTCGGAACGCACACGCCGCAGCGTAAGCGCGCCATTAACCACGCGACGTGAGATCACGCCGCGAGATACTTTTCGATCAGCGCGACCAAACCGGTGAAGTCGACAGGCTTCGTCGCGAAGTCGTCGCAGCCGGCGTCCATGCATTCCTGCCGCGCGCTATCCATGGCGTGCGCCGTGAGCGCGACGATCTTCACGCTGCTGACATCGGGCGACTGGCGCAGCGCGCGTGTCGCTTCGATGCCCGACATCACCGGCATGGAGATGTCCATGAGAATGAGATCCGGCGAGCACGTGCGCGCCTTCTCCACCGCCTCGGCGCCGTTCTCGGCGACGTGCACTTCGTAACCGCGGCGCTCAAGTCTGCGCGTCAGCATCTCGCGATTGTCGGGATGATCTTCTGCAATAAGGATGCGCATGGGACTTACTCTCAGGCCGTTTTGGACAAGGGTTGCGCCGGAACATCCCCCGACTGGGAAGCGGTTGAACTGACGTCGGCGGGCCGCGCGACACGCGCGACCGTGGCCGCGAGCAGGTCGCGATCCGCCGGTTTCACAAGATGCGCCGCAGCGCCCAGCGACAGCGCGCGCTGACGATCGTCATCGACGGAATGTACGACAATCGGAATGCCTGCGGTGTTCGGCGACGAACGCAACGCGTCCATCAAATCCCAGCCATTGATGTCTGGCAGGTTGATGTCGAGAACAATGGCGCTGAGCCTTAATCCGCGCGCCATCGCAAGACCCGTATCGCCGGTCTGCGCGAGGCGGACGGCGAAACCGAGACGCGAGAGCGAGCGCGCCGCGAGATCGCGCGCGCTGTCCTCGTCGTCGATGACGAGCACCGTATGCCCGGCGCCGTCGCCGGCCTGCGCTGTAAATTCAGGATCGAGCGCGCCGACGGATTCGCCGCGCCGCACCGGCGCGCGCAAGGTGAACGTCGTGCCTTGCCCGGGCGCGCTCACCACGTTGATCTGTCCGCCCAGCAAGCCGATGACGCGGCGCGTGATGGCGAGGCCAAGGCCGGTGCCGCCATACTTGCGGGCTGTCGTCACGTCGGCCTGGACGAATGGCTGGAACAGCCGCGCCAGCTGTTCTTCGTTCATGCCGATGCCGGTGTCGGAGACGCTGATCTCCATCCAGTCGCCAAGATCCTGTCGATCACGGCGCGCGCGGACGACGATCTCGCCCTGCTTGGTGAATTTCGCCGCATTGGACAGCAGATTGAGCAGGCACTGATTGAGCTTGAACGCGTCGGTCTGCGCGGCGCCCAGTTCGTTGGCGAACTCGACGCGGATGCTGTTGTAATTGCGCTCCGCCGTGGGCCGCACGGTTGCGACCGCGTCTTGAACGAGCTTGGCGATGTCGAAATCGGAAATCGTCACGTCCATGCGCCCGGCTTCGATCTTGGAGAGATCGAGAATCCCGTTGATCAGATGCAGCAGCTGGCGCGCGGAACTCAGTACGCGTTCGATGTCTTTCTGGTCGGTTGCGCGTCCGTCGGCTTCGGCTTCTTCCAGCAGGATTTCCGAATAGCCAATGATGGCGTTGAGCGGCGTGCGCAGTTCGTGGCTCATATTGGCCAGGAATTGCGACTTGGCGACGTTGGCGCTCTCGGCGACTTCGCGCGCAGCCCGCAGCGAGTTCAAGGTTTCGGCGACCATGATGTCGCGCGCATCGATCTCGTCCAGCAAGCCGCTCAAACGTTCGAACATCTGCGCGACGCTGACCGGCGTATTCTCAACGGGCGGCTCTTGCGGGGCGGGTTCGCGCGGATCGCGCAACAACGCACGCTTGGCGCGCAGCGAATCCTCCGCGTGACGCATAGCCTCGACGAACGCCGCTTCTTCGTGCTTGCGCGCGGTGATGTCTTTGGAAAGCACTGTGAGTTTGCGCACGCCGCCGGCGCGGCCGAGCGCGCGCGAGGCGTAGAGCTGCACCCAGGTGATGTCGCCACTGGGCTTCAGCACGCGATGTTCGAGCGTGTGCTCCACGCCCGCCGCCGCAGCGTCGAAATAGGCTTTAAGCATCGCCCTGTCCTCTTCGAACAGAAGCGGCGAATTTTCAGAAACGAGCTGATCGTAGCTGACGCTGCAGCCATAGATCGGCTTGGGATCGCCGAACCAGGTCAGCGCGCGGTCCTTGAAGTCGATTTCCCAAACGATCCCCTTGGCCGCGTCGAGCGCCAGGCGCAGGCGTGCTTCATTCGCCGCCGCGGCTTTGCGCGCTTCGACAGCGTCGGTGATGTCGCGCCCGAAGGCGAGCACGCCGTTGACGAGCCCGTCCGCGCCACGCCACGGCCGCGCTTCCCACTGCATCCAGCGCGAATTTGCGCCGTTCAGCACTTCATCTTCATCGCAAGCGACGCGCTCGCCATGCAGCGCGCGCGCAAACGCTTCGCGCCAGCTCAAGGGCGTCCATGGGCAAGCATCCTCGAAACGGCGGCCGATGACGCTATCGATGGCGTCTTGCCGGCTCGCAGCCTGGACCCGCCCCTCTCGATCGACCAGGAAGGCCGAAATCGCGGCGTGATCCATCAGCAGCTGCGCCAGCGTGTTCTGCAGATTTTCGTTGGCCGCCGCGCGACGCAGAGCGCGCTCCGCTTCGGTGGCGCTGATGCGGGCTTGCGCGACATAGACCATCAGCGCGGCGCCGCCGACCGCGGCGATGATCCCGAGCCCCCAATCCGGCCGGGTTGCGCTGGCGGCGATCGCCAGCGGCGCAAGCATGAGCGAGAGCGCGGGCGGCGCGGCGCCGGCGGCCGCGACCGGCAGCGAGCCTACGCCCCTGCCAAGATGGCGAACCACCCCGGCGACCCAGAGGATCATGGCGGCGGCGGCGCCGGCTGCCTGTCCATTAAGCCACAGCGCCGCCGGTAGAACAGCGTACGCGGCCGAGCAGAAGAAGGCCCAGGCCGCCAGCGCCCATTCCATCCGCGGTCCAACCGCCGCGCCGCTCAATTCCAGCCGGCGATAAATCTCGGTGTCGGCGATCAGCAGCAACGACATCGCCGCCGCCCACCCCACCGGCGCGACGCCTTCGCCGATGATCGCCGCGGCGAGCCCGCCCGTAAGGATGATAAGCGCAACCGCCGCAGGCAGTTCACGACGGCGCGTGTCTGCGGCGCTGGTCAGCGCGGAAGGCGGCAACTCGGCCATTAAGCGACGGTCCCTAAAGGGTAAATCGCGCCTAACCTGCCAGAGTGGAGTGAATTTAAGCTAAACCCAGGCGCACAATCAGACCCAGCGCAAGCGCCTCAAGCGCGGTGCACGAGAATGATCGCGAGGTTGAACGCGAAGCAGGCCAGCGAAAGCGCAAAAAGCCACGGCGTCCCCCGTTTCATGCCGTTACGTCTCGCCGCCAACTCCATCACGCCGCCGAGGCTGACCAGCAGCGCCGAACCCGCCAGGATCCAGATTTCGTGGGCATGAAGCGCGCCGTGAATGTCCCGGGTGACGACCAGGAACGCTGTGGCGCCCGAAGACGCGCCGGACAAAGCCGCCAGCGTCAGCGCCACGATCGGCAGCCCGCAACAGAGCGCGTGGAGGCTGATCATCGCCGCGTGGGCGACGTGGGCCCGATCTCCGGCGCGCGCTATGTTATGTTGTAACATCACGTCCAACCTAGCGAGCGGACGCGCAGCGTCAAGCCGCCGACAGACCTAACGCCAAATTCATCTTCTATTCGTCGCAGGCCCGGGGCGGCGGCGCTTGTGAGCCTGGACAAAAGAGCGCAGAGAGAAAGAGCATTTTGGGTGAATGGGCGATGTTGGCGGTACTGGTCGCGCTGCGCGACGCGCTTCTCGCGCTAGCCTTGAGTTGGGTCGGCTTCACGCTGGAGCATCCGCACGAGACGGTTGCGCCGGTGTCGGAGCCTGCCGTGTCTTCGGCCCCAACCGGCGCACATGCCTGCCGGGGCGAATCCCAGGGCTGCGCTTCGCAGAAGCCCTCATTCAATGCGCTTAATTGCGGAGCTGACTGAGCCGCGCTCGTCTTCTTCTTGTTTCCGCTGGCCTAAGCGCGCGCCGCCCTGCAATGGTCAACATTGTTGAGTTGGATTAAGCATGAACGCACTTCATGCGCGGCGCACGCGCGCGGGCGCTGAAGCGTTCGGAGATCAAGCGCGTGCCCTCCTCCACCCCTTTTGATTTTCAGCCTTTCGACAAAGAAGCCAGGGACGACGCGCCCAGGACTGAAAAGCCCGGCGCGATAATCGCCCTGTTGGCGCTTGTGGTCGGCCTGCTTTGGATCGCCGCCGTGCCGCTCGGCGCGCTGGCGATGCTCGGCGTCGAAGGGTTAACGGCGCTGCCGCCTCTTCAGATCGCAGCGCTCGCCGCCGCGGCCCTTCTGCCTGCGGTCATGGTCTGGTTCTCGGGCGCGGCCGCCGCCGAAGGCGCCAAGGCCCGCGCCGAAGCCTCCAGGCTCGCCTACGCGGCCGAGCGTCTGCTGTCGCCGGACGCGAGCGCCAAGCAATCGACGCAGAACGTGGCGGCCACCGTCCGCAACGAGATCAACGCGCTCGACAACGCGCTCGAACTCACCCGCAAGCGTCTTGAAGAGATTAACAGCGTCATCGCCAAGCAATCGCAGGCGGTCGACGACATGGCGCAGAAGGCGCGCGCCGGCGCCGGGCAGATGATCCTCGGCATGGACCGCGAGCGCGCGGACCTCATCAAGATTTCGCAGGATCTGACGGCGCAGGCGCAGGCGATCGGCGACAGCATCTCCCGCCACACCCGCATCGTCGCCGAGGCGGCGCGGCTGGCGGAACAGGAAGTTCAGGCCGCCGACCAGGCGCTCGATCACCGCATCAATTCGTTCGGCGCGGCGGCTTCGCTGATCACCGAGCGCACCCAATCGCTGGCGAGTGCGGCGCAGGACAGCGCGGACTCCGCGTTGCGTCTGGAAAACGCCCTCTCCAACGCGCTCGACGTGCTCGCCAAGGCGACAAGCTTAACCGACGCGGCGCGCCAATCGGCGGAGCAAGCGACGCTTGCCGCCAATTCCACCGCCGGCGCTGTCCGCGAAACGACGATCCGCGCCATCGACGAAGCCAGGCGCGCGGCTGAGCTCATTCGCGGCGAAACCGCCAATATCGAGCAAGAGGCCGAAATCGCGCTCGAGAAGCTGCGCGAAGCGGCGGACGCGGCCCGCACCGCCGCGATCGGCGCGCGTGAAGCCGCCGAGGATCGCGCCCGCGTTCGCCCCGCGCCGGCGCCGCCGCCCGAATGGCGGTCGCCGCAGCCGGAGCAATCCTATCAGCCGCCGCCGCGTCGCGTTCCGGAGGCGGAGTCTTACCGCGCCCCGCCGTCCCGCCCGCAGCGCGAACAGGCCGACTTTGGCGAACGCCCCGCCGCTGGCGCTTGGACGTGGCGTGATCTCCTGTCCAACGTCGAAGAAGGCCAAACCAGCGAACCGCAGCGGCCCGCTCCGGCGCCGCAGCGGCGCGTTCAGGAAGACGCTGTCGCTCGGTTGACGCGCGCGGTGTCGGAGCCGCATCCGGCCAACACGCTGCCCGCCGCTGAGGTAATCGAGCGCGCGGGCTTGCGCGTGCATGAAGTGTTCAGCGCCTCGGGCCTTGAACGCGTGGCCCAGCGCGCGCGCAATGGCACGCAGGCGCGCCGCCGCGCCGTCCGCGACGCCGCGCCCGAGGCCGTGCGGCGTTTGTCGGATTATCTCTCACGCGATGGCGACGCTAACCATGAAGCGATGCTGTTCCTGCAGAGCGAAGGCGCGCGTATCGCCGAGCAGCTGTCGCGCGGACGCGCCGCCATGGGCGCTGAAGCGACGCGCGCCTTCCTCCTGATCGACGCCGCCGCCGGCTAATACGCGGTTCGCGCGCGCTGCATCGGAGTGGCGTCGCTTCGCGCGTGTAGAACTCGCGTTAACGGCGCCATGCGGTTCCCGGCGCCCCAATTTGGCGCACACGCGGCGCGCGAAGCGCATTCCCCTTCCTGGCACGCCGGTTGCAGCCGGGCCTCCCGAACGCCGCGCCGCGGCTTTGGCTGGAGCCTTGCGCCATGGAATTGGACCAACAGGAACGCGATCCGCTGGAGGCTTTCGAAGCCTTCGGCGAAAGCGAACCGCAGGAGATCGATCTCTCCCCGATCGAGACCCGCGCCATCGAAAGCACGCACATCGATCCTCCGCGTGTGGTTGAAACCCAACCGATCGAGACCATCGACACGGCGCAAATCGCCGCTTCGACGCCCGCGAAGGTGAAGCCCGGCTTCAGTTGGACGGGCCTCATGGGCGGCCTGGCCGCGATCGCCTGGATCGGCGCCGCGATCGGCGGTCCGCTCTCCTATTACGGCTTTGACGCCGTGATGCGGATGGATCCGGCGATGCAAGCCGGCCTCATCGCGCTCGCCTTCGGCCCTGCGGTTCTATTTTGGCTCTCCGCAGCCGCTGCGGCGGAAGCGCTGAAAGCGCGCCGCATCGCCACAGCGCTCACGCGCATGTCGCAAGAAGGCGTGGCGCTCCCGGCGATCGCCAGCGGCGAACTGCAAGCGCAACGTCTGACGCACACGGTGAAAGCCGAAATCGAAGCGCTGAATGACGCTGTGGGCGCAGCCCTCGCGCGTCTCTCCGATCTCGAAGCATCGGCGCGCCGCAACGCCGCGCTGTTCGACGACGCCATCGCCAGCACCCGCGAAAACGCTGAATACATGGCCGGCCGCCTCGCCTGCGAACGCGATGCGCTCGTGGAAATCAACGGCGAACTCAAAGGCCACACCGACACGATGGCGCAATCGATCAGCCGCCAGGTGCGCCTGATGCGTGAAGCCTCGAAGTTGGTGAAGACGGAAATCTCCGCCGCCGAGGACGCGCTTGAATCGCACCTCTCTTCGTTCGGCCAAGCCGCCGGCATGATGGCCGAGCACACCGCCTCGTTCCACCACGCCGCCAACGACGCCGCTTCTGCCACCGCTTCGCTCAACGCGACCATGAGCGGCATGCTCGACGGCCTGGGCGAAGCCACGCGCTTGACCGACGCCGCACGCCAATCGGCCGAGCAAGCGACGCTCGCGGCGAACGAAACCGCCAACGCCGTGCGTGAAACCACCCGCAACGCGGTGTTCGAAGCCAAGCGCGCCGCGCAAGCGATCCGCGCCGAGACGAGCGCGCTGCAGGAAGCCGCGGTGACGACGATGGAGAAGCTGCGCGAAGCCGCTGAAGCCGCCCGCGCCGCTTCCGAAGAGTCGCAGGCCGCCGCCGATGCGCACGCCGCGAAGATCGAAAAGCGCCTTGCCGGTCTCGCCGCCACGGCCGGCGCGAAGCGCCCCGCGCCGCAGCCGCAAGCCGCCGCGCCGCGCGTCGAAGAGCGCATCGTCGCTCAAGCGCCGGTGCGTCGCGAAGAGCCGCGCAGGGAAGAAGAGAACCTCTACGTCGCTGCGCAAGCCGCGGTGTCGCGCTCAAGCAGCCGTCCAGTCTCGCAAGGCCGCGTCGAAACCGCGACCGTCGCCAACGAAAGCCGCGCCCGCGGTTCGTTCAAGGGCTTCGGCGGCTGGAACAACCTCTTCCCGCCGCGTGAAGAAGCGCCGCTGCCGCGTCCCGCCAATGAGCCGGAAGCCGCCGACGCATTCGCGCTCGTCGACTTCGGCGCGACCCGCAAGGACCCGGACGCCGTCTTGAAGGCTGATGCGCTCAACCTCTGCAACGACGCCGGCGTTGATCTCGACGACGCGCTGAAGGCCAGCGACCTCGATCAGATCGCGCAAAGCTCGCGTCTCGGCGCCGTGGCCCGCCGCCGCGCCGTCACCGATGCGGCTCCGGCTGCGGTCAACCGCATCGTCCGTCAGATCAAGCGTGACGCCGAGGCCAGACTGGTCGCCAGCGAGTTCCGCTCTCGTCCCGATCTCGCCAAGAGCGAGAAGAAAGGCGAAGCTTCGGACCTCGTCCGCGCCTATCTGCTGATCGACGCCGCGCTCGCCTGATCCCGGGCAATCGCGTCAACAGCGAAAGCACCAATGCGCGCGCCGCCTTCACGGGCGGCGCGCGTAAGGCTTTCGGCGGCGACGCTCGATGACCGGCTCGACACCGGCGCCTGCGCATCAATCTGCTGCGAAGCGATCACGCGCCGAGACAACGCGTTCACCAGCGTCACGTTGGCGCTGAAACGGGCTTGCATGCTGGCGTCGTCGATCTCGAAGTCGAGCAGATCCCACCGCACTTCGTAATCGGCGCGCGCTTCGCCCGCGCGCACGGCGGCGACGACGCGGCCCTGACGCGCGATCGTTTGCACCAGCATGGTTTGCAGCGCATCCTGCGAGCGCGCCGCCCATTGCGTTTGTCCCACGAACGCAAGCTGGTCGCCGGTGCGCCAAACCAGGTCCGTCCCCAACAGCGCTCGCTCGCCCTGCGGCGCCGAGATGGCGATAACGACCGGAAGCTGCGCCCCCTCCGCGCGCTGCGTCTGCCCCGCTTCAAGGACGAACATGCGCGGCGCGGGACCAGGTTTCGGCAGGAGCGAAACGCAGCCGCTGAGCGCGAGCGCGGATACGAGGGCGAAGGTCAGTCTCATGGCTGCAGTTCCACGGTGGGCCGCGGCGCGCGCGGCGTAAGAACGGAAGGATTGGCGTCGAGATTGGCGGCGACGCGGCGGATTTCGGTGGCGGCGCTGCGGATTTCCTCCGCCGCCATCGTCACCTGCGGCAGCGTCTGTCCGGAGGCAACCTGCGAAGCGCTGTGCAACTCGGTCAGCACTTCATCGAGGTGCTGCGCATCAACCTGCGCCTGGTCCGCCAGCGCCTTGATCGAATGCGCCGCTTCGTCCATCGACTGCGCCGCCTCGGCGGAGCGATTGATCACCGAGCGCTCCGACGCGAGCCGATCGCTCACGGTCTCCAGATCGGAGATGATGCGCGACACCTTGGCGATGTTCTCGTCCGTGAGCAGATCGCGCACCGCCGCCATCGCTTCGCTGGCGCGAAGTGCGATGTCCTCGCTTCGCTCCACCAGCACGTCGATCTGGCTGCCGCGTCCGCGAATACGCGGCGGCGGGCCGAACGAGCGCGGCCGCAACAAATCCTGATTGGGCGAGCCCGCCGACAATTGAATGAGCGTCACGCCGGTCAAACCCACCGGCTCCAGCCGCGCTTCGCTGTTTACGCGCAACGGCACGTCGGACGAGACCTGGATGCGTGCGATCACGCGATTGGTGTTGTCGGGATCGATGCGCAAGCCCTTCACTTCCCCGACCTTGATGCCGTTGAAGCGCACTTCGCCGCCGTCGGCGAGACCGCGCACCGGATCCTCGAACACGACGTCATACTCCGAATACGCCGTGCGGAACGATGCATTCGCCATCCAGATCGCGAACAGCATGATCAGCACGAAGCCGATAACGGTCGCCGCGCCGATCAGCACATAATTGGCCTTCGTTTCCATGGCTCAACCTCCAGCCGCGTGTGACGCGGCCGCCTTTTCACGCCCAGCGGCCCGCCCGCGCGGACCGGAGAAATATTCCTGCACCCACCCTGTCGCCCGCGCGGTGATCTCGGGTATCGCGCCGATGGCGGCGATCTTGCCGCCGTAAAGCACGGCCACGCGATCGCAGATGGCGTAGAGCGTATCGAGATCGTGCGTGACCAAAAACACGGTCAGCCCCAGCGCCTGCGCCAAGTTTCGGATGAGATTGTCGAAGGCCTCGGCGGAAATCGGATCGAGCCCCGCCGTCGGTTCGTCGAGGAACAAGAGCTCGGGATCGAGCGCCAACGCGCGCGCCACGGCCGCGCGCTTGCGCATGCCGCCGGAAATCTGCGCGGGCCGCTTGTGATGCGCATCGGGATGCAGACCCGCCATCACCAGCTTCACCGCGGCGATCTCGTGGCGCAGCGCGGTCGGCAGATCGGTGTGCTCCTTCAGGGGCACTTCGACATTTTCTAAAAGCGTGAGGTTGGAGAACAGCGCGCCGTCCTGAAACATCACCCCGATGCGCGGTTCGCGCTCTTCCTGACGCACGAACTCGACCGTCCCTTCGGTTGGACGATCGAGGCCGATGATCTCGCGCAGCATCACCGATTTGCCGGAGCCCGACGGTCCGACCACGCCCAGGATTTCGCCGCGCCTGACGTCGAGATCGAGATGGTCGTGCACCACCTGCTCACCGAAGCGCGACGTGAGTCCCCGCACGCGGATGACGACATCGCCGCTCACAGATCGAGCTCCAGGAACCAGAGCGCGAACAGCGCATCGATCAAAACGACGAGGAAGATCGACTGCACCACCGAGGTCGTCACGCGCCGGCCGAGCGAGCCGACGTCGCCGCCGACCGCCAGCCCGTGCTGGCAGCCGACAATGGCGAGCACGAAGGCGAACACCGGCGCCTTCGACATGCCGACCCAGAAATGCTGTTGCGGCACGTTCTCGGAAATGCGGCTGGCGAACATGACGGGGCTCACGCCCAAATCGAACCAGATCACCAGGAAGCCGCCGAATAGGCCGGCCACCACCGCGGCGAAGGCCAGGATCGGGGTCATCACCAGCATGGCGATCACGCGAGGCGCCACCAACGCTTCCATCGGATCGATGCCCATGATGCGCATGGCGTCGATTTCCTGGCGCATTTTCATCGCGCCGATCTCGGCGGTGAACGAACTGTCGGTGCGCCCTGCAAGCAGCACGGCGGTGATGACGATGCCGAACTCGCGCATCACCGAGATCGCCACCAGTTCGACGGTGAAGACCGAAGCGCCGTAATCGCTCAAAATGCGCGCGCCGAGATAGGCGACGACGACGCCGATGAAGAAGGACAGCAGCGCCACGATCGGCATGGCGTTGAGGCCGGCATATTCCATCTGGTGCGCGATCGAGACCCAGCGGATGCGGCGCGGATTGATGGCGAGACGGCCCAGCACGACCAGCGTCGCGCCGACGAACGACAGCGTGTCGAGCACGCCATCGCCGATATCGGCGACCGCTTGACCGATCCGCTCGAGCAATTGTTCCCAGATCGGCTCTGGCGGCGCGGGCTTCGGCGGCGTCTCCGACGCGCGGCGCGCTGTCTCAAGCAGACGCCGCGCCGCCTCATGCTCGCCGCGCACGGGCAAGGGCGCAGTTTCCGCCGTCGCCCGCAACGTGCGGTCGATCAGATAGGCGCCGGCTACATCGATGCGGCCGAGTTTTCCCACATCGACCGCGGTTCCCGGTCTTAATCGATCGGAAAGCTCTCGCAGACGCGCGTCGAGATCGGCGATGGTGTCGATGGTCCAATCGCCTGACAGCGCAAGCACCTGCGCCTTTTCCTCGTCGACAAGGTCAAAAGCGGCCTCTGCGGCCATTCCTGCTCAGCTCCAAGCCCCACGTCCCCAAGTGTAACGCCTAACAGAAAACGTAAGGCAAAGAAGCCGAACGCGCGTCAGGGGCGATGTTCGCCTGCGAGGCGAGTTCCCGTTGGCGTTTTGTTAAGCACCAGCAGCAGCGCCAGCGCGCCGCCCGCGACCGCAACGCCGGCCATGGCCCAATAGCCGCGCACGCCGACGGCGTCGTAAAGCATGCCGGAAATGAGCGTGGCCACGCCCATCAGCAGGCCGCTCGCGAGCGCTGCGTAGAGCGTCTGCGCCAAACCCGCATTGGCCTGCGGCGTTTCGCGATAGAGCAAGCGCATTGCCCCCACATGCGCGGATGCAAAGGATAGCGCGTGCAGACCTTGCGTCGGCCAGAGCACCAAACCGACCGGCGCGAGCCCGAGGATCAGCCAACGCAACGCACTACCCGATGCGCCCACGAGAATAAGCGCTTCCGGCGCCAAGCGCCGTTCGATCAGCGGCAAGCTCCAGAGAAACACCACCTCCACGCCGGTGCCGAAGCCCCACAACAGACCGATCGTCTCCGCGCTGATCCCCTGTCCGCGCCAAACCAGCGTCGAGAATCCGTAATAGAAGCCGTGCGCCGATTGAATGAGGCCGCACGCCAAAATGAGGACGACGAAGCGGCGACGCTTGAACAGCGCGAGCGCTGCGGCGAGGCGCGCCCGCGGCGGCGCGCCATGCGATTCGATCGGCGCCGGATCGCGTCTCAATCCGCCCCATGCCGTAACTGCGATCATGATGTAAGCGCCCAAAATCCACATGAGGATTGCGCCCGGGCCAAACCGCGCCATCGCCGCGCCGCCGGCGATGCTGGCCAGAATGAACGCGGCCGAACCGACACCGCGCACCAATCCGTATGGCGTTTTGCTTTCGTCGGTCGCGCGCAGCACAGCGCCTTCGACGAACGGCGAAAGGCCCTGGCTGCAGGTCAAGGCGAGGAAGCCGAAGGCGAGCAAGGTCGGGAAATCATGGGCGAGAAAGAAGAAGCACGCGAAAAATACCACCGCCGCCGCGGCGAGCACGCGGATCGGCAGGCGACGGTCCGATGCGCCGTCGGCCCAGAATGCGATCAGCGGCCCGACCACGATGCGGGTGAGTTGCGAGATCGAAAGCACAGCGCCGATTTGGGCGCCGTCGAGATGACGCTCGGCTTCCAGCCAGCGCGCGAGATAGGGCATCACCAGCCCATACGCGGCGAACAAAGCGCACATCACCGCCGTCACGCGGATGACACGCGATGTCAGACGCGGCGCTTGAATCACCGGCGCAACGCTGTGAGTCGGTCGCAAACCGCGCTCACACCCCCATTCAGCCATGACTTCGCCTTGATCACCGCGCCGCATCGCGGCAGTGCTAAGCGCTGATGCTGACCGACCAGGATCAAGTCCGTCTCGCCCGTCATCTCGACGCTGCGTTGCACGACGCCTCCCAATTGCGCATCGCCAATCTGGCGCTCCTGCATGGCGGAACCAGCCGCAACACCTACTCGTTCGACGCGCTCTATGTCAGCAAGGATGGTCCGGTAAAACGGGGCTTCGTGCTGCGCCTCGACGCCAAAGGCCGCTTCATGGACGCCGAACGCGCGCTTGAATACGCCGCCTATCGCGCCGTGCAAGGACGCGGCGTGCCGGCGCCGATGCCCGTGGCCTTGGTGGACGATGAAAGCGTGCTGGGCGCGCCTTTCATGCTCGCCGAGCGGATCGAGGATGCCTACGCCGCAAGTCCGTTTCGCCCGCAACCCTACGGCATCTATGCGCAAAGCATCGGGCGCGAGTTCTTCGCGATTCTCGGCCGGCTCGCGCGCATCGATCCGTACCAAACCGAATTCCCGAACATCTGCGTCATTCCGGATCTCGAAGATTGCTGGTCGCGCGAACTGGATCATTGGAGCCGCGTGCTCGAAATCGATTCGCTCGAACCGCAGCCAATCGCCGAGGCCGCCATCCGCCGGCTGCGCAAGAATCCGCCGCCGCCGCCGCGACGGCTCTCCATCGTTCATGGCGATCTCCGCCACGGCAACTTCCTGCACAATGGCGAAGGCAAGATCATCGCCGTGCTCGATTGGGAGATGGCCCATCTGGGCGACCCGATGGAAGACCTCGCCTGGTCGCTCGATCCGCTATGGACCCAAGGCGATCCCGATCTCGCCGCGGGCCTCATTCCGCGCGCCGACGCGATCAAGCTCTGGGAAACGGCGTCGGGCATGAATTTCGATCCGGAACGTTTCCGCTGGTGGTCGCTCTTCTCCGGCGTCAAAGGCCTGGCGATCTGGGCGTCGGCGGCGCGCCAATACGTCGAAGGCAAAAGCAAGGACCCGATGCGGGCGTTCTCCGGCTGGTATTGCACCACGCGGCACAACCAAATTCTCGCCGAGCGGCTCGCGGCCGCGCCGCGCGGAGGACTTTGAGATGAAGCCGACGCTTGGCCAGATGTTGATGGGCGCGGCGTCGACGCTCAATGACGAGATCGCGCCGCACATCGACGATGGCGCGCCCGTGGCGATCGGCCATGTCGGCACGCTGGGGCTTATTCTCGCTTGCATGGCGCAGGAGGCGGATCGCGCCGTGGAGACCGCCGTGCGCGAGCAGGATGCGATCCGCGCGCTGTTTGCCGACGCCGCCAAGGCGCCGCTGCCGCGCGACCTCGCCATCCGACTCAAGGCCGCCGCTGCCGACGACGCTCGCCCAAGCCTCAAGCTCACCGATCTCGAAGCGCAAAACGCGAAGCTGAAGCGGCTTCTGATGACTTTGCTGGAAACGCTGGAAGCGGAACATTTCGATTGGGCGGTCGCGCTCGAAGCCCGCGTCTGGACCATCCTTAAGACGGGCGCGGAACGGCGCGCGCTCTACCTCCCGGTGCTGTGACAGCGCGCGTCCTCTTGCCCGCCGGCGCGGAGCCCCGTAACCCTTGAGCCAATTCTCCGCTTTCACGCACGCAAGGCCGATGAACGCTCCAACGCCCCCGCCCCGTCGCGATCTTTATCCGGCCATCGAGCCCTATCAGAGCGAGATGCTCAAGGTCTCGAACCTGCACACCATCTATTACGAACAATGCGGCAGTCCGCGCGGGCTCCCCGCGATCGCGCTGCACGGAGGGCCCGGCGGCGGGCTCTCGCCGGAGATGCGCCGCTTCTTCGATCCGGCGCGCTACCGCGTGGTGCTGATGGATCAGCGCGGTTGCGGCCGCTCCACGCCGCACGCGGAGCTGCGCGAGAACACGACCTGGGATTTGGTGGCCGATATCGAGCGCGTACGCGAACGGCTCGGCATTCAGAAGTGGCTGGTGTTCGGCGGTTCGTGGGGCTCGACGCTGGCCCTGGCTTACGCAGCGAAGCATCCCGAGCGGGTGGCGGCGCTGATCCTGCGCGGCATCTTCCTGCTCACCAAGGCGGAGATCCACTGGTTCTACCAGAACGGCGCCGGCAACGTGTTTCCCGATGCGTTCGAGCGCTACGCCTCCGTCATTCCAGAGAGCGAGCGCGGCGACCTGGTCGCGGCGTTTCACAAACGTCTCACCTCGTCCGATCGCGAGGAGCGCTTGCGCGCCGCGCGTGCGTGGGCGCGCTGGGAGGGCGAAACCATCTCGCTCGCCGGCCCGAGCGCGCTGCCCTCGCGCTTCAACGAAGACCGCTTCGTCGAAGCCTTCGCGCGCATCGAGTGCCATTACTTCGTCAATCACGGTTTCTTCGAGAACGACGGCTGGCTGTTGCAGCAGGCGCAACGCTTCCACGCCATCCCCGGCAAGATCGTGCACGGCCGTTACGATATGTGCACGCCGCTGGCTTCCGCATGGGCGCTGAAGCGCGCCTGGCCGCAAGCCGAACTCGACATCATCCATGACGCCGGCCATTCGAGCCTGGAGCCCGGCATTGTCGACGCGCTGGTGCGCGGCGCCGACGCAATGGCCGATAAGTTCAAGTGGTGAGCTAGAGGAGCAATCCTCGCGCGCCCTGCTGGCTCGGGTGCAGGTCCACGGACAGCACGATCGCGAAGCCCGCCATCAGCGTCGTCATGGCGGTGCCGCCGAAGGAAATCATCGGCAGCGGAATGCCGACGACGGGCGCGAGCCCGATCACCATCGCCGTGTTGATGAACACATAGCTCGCCAGCATCGCCGCGACGCCGGCGGCGGCGAGGCGCCCGAAGCGCGAGGCGCGGCTCCTGAGCGCGATGCGCAGCGCGAGCGCCATCAGCGCCCCGTAGAGCACCAGCACGAACAGCCCGCCGACCAGACCGAACTCCTCGACGATCATCGTGAAGATGAAGTCGGTGTGCTTTTCCGGAAGGAAGTCGAGCTGCGCCTGACTGCCGTGCATCCAGCCGCGACCGAACAGACCCGCCGAGCCGACGGCGATCTTCGACTGCAGCACGTGATAACCCGCGCCCAGCGGATCGTCCTGAAGCCCGAGGAAGGTGTCGACGCGCGCTTTCTGATAGCCGTGCAGGTGCTTGTACATCATGAGCGCGCCGCCGACCGCACCCGCGGCGCCCACCGCGATGATGCGCCACGCCAGCCCGCCCAGGAACATCAGCGCCAAGCCGGTGATGGCAATCAGCATCGCCGTACCGAGGTCCGGCTGCTTCATCACCAACGCCGCCGGCAGCGCGATCATGGCGAGCGGCGGCAAGCTCCACAGCAACGTGCCCGTCTTGCGCGGATCGATCTGTTGATAATAGCGCGCGATCGCCAGCACGACCGCGACCTTCATCAACTCCGAGGGCTGCAGCGAAATGGGTCCAAGGCTCAGCCAGCGGGTCGCGCCCATGCGCGTCTGCCCGATAACTTCGACGGCGACGAGCGCGAGGAACGAGACCAGATAAAGCGGATAGGCGATCGTCTGCCAGAAACGCGTGTCGAGAAACACCGCGGCGATGATCATGATCAACAGCAGCGCCGCGAAGCGCATGCCGTGCGTCAGCGGCATCTCGTCCCAAACCCCGGACGACACCGAGAAGTGCATCAGCACGCCGATGAAGGCGAGCGCGCAGAGAAGCGTGATCACGCCCCAATTCAAGCGCGCCACCTTCTCGGCGATCGTGCGTGGAGCCTGGACGGCGATGCTCATGCGGTTTCGCCCTGGAAGCGCGCTTCAAGCTGCGCCAACGATGCGGCCTGACGGCGCGAGGGATCGCGCTTGAACGTCTCGCGCATCACCGCGGCGGCGATCAGCGGGGCGTCGACCACGGTCGAGACGTGGCCCCCGTGTTCGTGCACCACGGCGCAGGCGTAGCGCGGATTGTCCCACGGACCGAAGCAAACGAAGAGCGCGTTGTCGCGCAGTTTCCACGGCAGTTGCGCGTTGCCGATGACGCCGCGCGCGCGTTCGGCCGCGGTGATGACCCGCACTTGCGCCGTGCCGGTCTTGCCGGCGATCTGCACCGGCGTCGAGCCCGCCGGCGCTTCCGCCGCTTCGACGATCACGCCGTCCGGCCTGCGCTTCAGATTGATCAGCGAACCGGCGCGCGTTGCGGTGCCGCCGCCCTCGTTGCAGACGGCGAACATGCCTTGCCGCACGGCGTCCAGATATTCCTGCGAAATGCCGGAGATCACCGGCGGCTGCGCCGGCGGCTGGCCGAAGCCCGGCGCTTCGCGCACGAGCCGCGGCGTGACCGCGCGTCCGCCATTGCCGAGCCGCGCCACCATGGTGACGAGCTGCAGCGGCGTCACCTGCAAATCCCCCTGACCGATGCCGTAATTGAGCGTGAGCCCGCCGGTCCAGGGCTGATGCCGCACGCGCTGCATCCAGGCCGGATCGGGAACGACGCCGTCCTCGATATTGGGCACCGTCACGTCGAACGCCGTGCCGAAACCGAGTTGACGCGCCACCGCCGCGATCCGTTCCGGCCCAGCGCGCAGCGCCGCATTGTAGAAATAGACGTCGCACGATTGCTGGATCGCACGGTGCATGTCGATCGAACCGTGCCCGCCCTTCTTCCAGCAGTGGAAGTCGCGCCCGCCATAGCTGAAATAGCCCGGACAGCCGACATGCCAGTCCGCCTCCACGCCCGCCTCGCGCGCGGCGAGGCCAACGGTGAGCTTGAAGGTGGAGCCCGGCGCGTACGCGCCCGTCACCGCCTTGTTGAAGAGCGGCTTCTTCTCGTCGTTGTTGAGCGTGGCGAACTCCGCCTGGCTGATGCCGTTGACGAAGTGGTTTGGATCGAACCCTGGCGCCGACGCCATCACCAGGATGTCGCCGGTATAGATGTCCATGACGATGCAGGCGCCGGACTCCTCGCCGAAATTCTCCATGGCGATGCGCTGGAGATCGGCGTCGAGCGTGAGCACGGCGCCGGAGCCGCGCACCGGATCGCGCCGCTCGTGTTCGTCCTCGCCCATTTCACGGCCGAACGCGTTGACGATGACTTTGCGCCAGCCGGCTTCGCCATGCAGCTTGTCTTCGAGCGACGCTTCGAGCCCTGCCTTGCCCACGCGTACATCCGGGTTGCGCAGGTAGACGGCGCGCGCTTCACCCTGTTCCGGATCCCGCAGCGCCGCGTCGATGTCGCGTTGCGACGGCTTCTGCACGTAGCCGATGGGGTGCGCGAACACGATGTCATAGGGATATGCACGCACGTCCGCCGATTCCGCGACGATGCCGCGCAATTCCGGCAGTCGCACATTAACGGCGTTGAACTCTTCCCACGTGAGCCCGGCCTTCAGCTGCGCCGGTTCGTAGCGCGGACGCTCGCGCACGTGGATGGCGGCGCGGCGCGCCCATTCCTCGTCCATGCCGAGAATTTCCGCCACCTTGCGGATGACGCCCGCAACATCCTCGGCGTGCTCTTGAATGATCGCGACCTGATAGTCCTTGCTGGTCTGCGCCAGCACCGTGCCGAAGCGGTCGTAGATCACCCCGCGGGGCGGCGCGATGATGCGTGTGTCGAAGCGGTTTTCGTCGGCGGCTTCCGTGTACTGCCGGCTGACCCAGTCGGTGGCCTGAAGTTGGAACATCCTGACGCCGATCGCGCCCATGACGCCCGCGCCGGCCAGCGAAAGCAGCGCCGCGCGGCGCGTGAAAATCTCGTTCACGTCGCGCTTCGGCAGCGTCGAACCAACGCGCTTGGAGCGCCCGAGGGGTTTCGGCGTCTTCATCGCTTGAACCCTGTCGCGCGCTGCGCGGCGCCGCCGCTCATGTAAAGCGGACGCACGAACGGAAACAGGATCGCCGTGATCGTCGCCGCCTCGGCGTAGGGACGCACCGAGACGTTGTCGCCGAGCGCCCATGGCGCGAGCCCCGCCGCGATCAACACCGTGATCAGCGCAGTGGCGATGAAGCCGCCCCACAGCGAGACGATGTTGGGCGCGCTCATCAGCACCGCGAACACGCGTCCGATCAGGAACGCCGAAAGATAGAGCGCGGGAAACAAGCCGAACGGGCCGCCGGCCAATTGGTCGTGCACGAGGCCAAGCACCAGCAGCGCCGTCGGCGCGCGCCAATTGCTTTCGTCTTCAGCCGCCCAGCCATACGCGGCCCACAACACCGCGAGCGGCATCGGCGGTTGCGCGAACAACGGTCCGAGCGGCAGCGCCGGCAGGATCACGCTCGCCACCGCCAAAGCAAAACCCCAAGCCCGCAACACGCCGCGGCTGGGCGCGGAGAGCGCAAGCGCCATCATCGCTGACCTGTCGGCGCAGCGCCGGTGGGCGCTGGCGTTTGCGCGGGGTGCGCGTTTGCGTCATCCGGCGGCGGCGTCGGCTCTTCGGCGTTGGGTTCAGGCGCCGGCGCCAGGCGCGGCGGCAAGCTCGACGCGGTCGTCGGCGCTGTGGCGCCGGGAACGACCACACGCGGCGCAGCCGCCGGCGGCGCCATCGTCTCGTGACCGATCGAGGAGACCGCCGAACGCAAATCCGGCGGCGGGCCGGCGTCAGCGACTGGCGTCTGCTCCGGCGTCTCCACGCCCGCATAAGGAATGATACGGACGAAATCGATCGGCTGGCGGCTCGCCGCGAGCGCGACGCGCCAAACGCCGTCCGAGCCCCGGCGTGCGACGCCGACTGGAATGCCGCGCGGATAAAGCCCGCCATCGCCCGACGTGACCACGCGCTCGCCTTCGCGCAAGCTTTGCGCGCCGACGATGAAATCAAGCCGCGGCGTCTCCACCTCGAACGGCCGCGTCAGCAATTCCGGCGGCTGCGTCGCCTGCCCCGCCAGCACGGCGCGCACGCGCGACGCCTCGCCCATCACTGGAATGCGCGAGTTGTAATCGTCGAGCATCAACACCCGTGCGCTGCGCCGGCCGACCGAAACGACGCGGCCGACGAGGCCATATTCGTTGACCGCGATATAGCCGACGCGCACGCCATGGTCAGAGCCCGCGTTCGCGACCAGCGTGCGCGTGAACGGCCCCCCGGAATCCAGGACGAGCTGTGCGGCGATCGAATGATCGATGTCGGCGCCTTCGCCGAACGTGTCGGACGGCATGCGCAGCAGCGCTTCGTAACGCGCATTGCGTTCGGCCAGGCGCTCCGCCAGCGCCTTCCAGGCGCGCAGGTCGCGGTTCTCGGCCTCGAGCTGTTGCACGCGCGTGGTCTCGTTCCACATATCGCCGAAGCGCGTGAAGACGTTTTGGCCGGCGCGGACTGGACCGGTGGCGGCGCGTCCCGCCGCGGCGGCGCTGTCGTCGCCCGCATGCATGACGACTTGCCCGGGCCCCGGCGACTGGCCCACGTGGTAGCCGATCATCAGCACCGCGCCGATCGAAAACAGCACGGCCAGCATCGCGGCCGGCGTCACGCGCCGTCCTGCACCCGCGCGCCGCACCACGCTTCTGCGTCTGGCCACGAAAGCCTCGCCTTCTAGCGCTCGTTAAACTTCTTCGGTCAGAAGCCGGCGCGCCTCTGAAGTATTTAGCGTGTCGAGAGCGATTCCGCAGCCTTTGACCACACAGCGCAACGGATCGTCCGCCACCGAGACGCGGATCGAAATGCGCTCCTGCAGCACCACGTCGAGATTGCGCAGCAGCGCGCCGCCGCCCGTCAGCATGAGGCCGTGATCGTAGATGTCGGCGGCGAGCTCCGGCGGCATCTGCTCGAAGGCTTGGCGCACGGCGTCGACGATGCGCGTCACCGGCTCGGCCAGCGCTTCCGCGACCATGCGTTCCGTCACCGTAATTTCCTTTGGCACGCCGGAAAGATTGTCGCGGCCTTTGATCGGCATGGACATGCCGTTGCCTTCATCCGGCTCGCGCGCGGTGCCGATTTCCTTCTTGATCCGCTCGGCGGTGGAATCGCCGATCAACAGATTTTCGACGCGGCGGAGATATTGGATGATGCTTTCATCCATCTTGTCGCCGGCTTCGCGCAGCGAACGCGACCAGACCAGGCCGCCCAGCGAAAGCACGGCGATTTCCGTCGTTCCGCCGCCGATATCCACCACCATGCAGCCGGACGGATCGTCAATCTGAAGCCCCGCGCCGATCGCGGCGGCGACCGGTTCTTCGATCAACTTCACGCGGCGCGCGCCCGAGGCTTGCGCGCTTTCGAGGATGGTGCGGCGCTCGACCGGCGTCGCGCCCGTCGGCACGCAGATAACGATTTGCGGACTGATCAGCGACGGCCGCGGCAAAACCTTGCGGATGAATTGCTTGATCATCTCTTCGGCGACATCGAAATCGGCGATGACGCCGTCCCGCAGCGGGCGAATGACTTCCATGTTGCGGTGGGTTTTGCCCAGCATGGTCTTGGCTTCAGTGCCGACCGCGTAGACGACCTTGCGTCCGCCTTCGTTCACATACGCAACGACCGACGGCTCGTCCAAGACGATGCCCCGTCCCTTGACGTGGATCAGCGTATTGGCGGTGCCCAGATCGATTGCGAGATCCGGCGCGACCAAACCAAAGAAATTGCCGAACATGCTGTTTAACGCCCTCGCCGTCTCGCCAATCCGCTGGAATCAGCCCGGTTACAGACCGGACTTATCGCAACAAGCCTTAATAATCCTAAGAACGGCGCCGGCCATGAAGCCGGATCAAGGGCGTTTGGGGGCGTGGACGCGGGCTCGCAGCCTCCCGCGCTTCAGCCGACCGACCGCCCCCGTCGCCGACGAGACAGGACTTGCCGCGATGCGCGCGGCGATGCAAGGGCCGGGCCGCAGGCGAATTGCGGGGACTTCAGCGTAACGAACGCCCGGAGGCTGTGCGTAGCCGGCGCCGACGCATTGCGGCGAAAAGGCGGCGCCAATGCCCGCGGGCGGACATCGATTTGATCGCAAAGCCATTTCAAAAGGCGGCCCTGTGCATATCTTCCCGCCGAGACCGCGCCGACCGTTGAGCGGCCTTGCCCCCACTCCCGGGGCGCCCGATGATTGGCGCCACACCGGGGCTCGGGTGGGAATGCGTGTTTTCGTGCGGCTTCTGAAAGTGCTGGCGGCGATGCTGTTCGTCGGCCTGGCCGTTCCGGCCGCCGCCGAGCAGTCGGGCGTCAGCGTTAACGACGCGCAACAATCGACCGTGCGCATCGCGGTTATTGTCGAGGATCCGTCCGGCCGGATGCTTTACGGAACCGGCTCCGGCTTCGTGGTCGCGCCCCATCTTGTGGTCACCAACGCCCACGTGGTCGCGGCTGCGCGGCAGCAGCCGAATTACTCGGTGGCCGTCGTGCCGCCCTCCGGCGACAGCATCGTCGCGGCCCGCATCATCAAGTACTCGCCCATCTCCGACATGGCGCTGCTGGAATATGTCGGCGGCCCCGATCTGCCGGCCCTCACCATCGCCACGCTCGAACCGCATGCCGGCGACGCCATCGTGGCGCTCGGCTATCCCGATATTGACGATCTGCAGCGGCCGGCCGTCGATCTCATCCGACCGACGCCGCCGTCTCGCTCTTCCGGCTCCATCGCCTCGCTGCGTGATCGCGCCCCCACCGGCGACCCGATCCCGATCATCAACCACGAAGCGGCGATCAGCTCGGGGTCTTCGGGCGGCCCGTTGCTCGACGAGTGCGGCCGGGTGATCGGCGTCAACACCTGGCACGCGCGCGGCACGGATACGCTCGAAAGCCGCGGCGTCGCCACCCGCGCCAGCGTGCTGATCGACTTTCTCGACGAGGCCGGCGTCACGCCGCTGCTCTCCGACGAGCGCTGCCTTTCCTTCGCCGAGCGGATCGAAGCCGAGCGCGTGCAGACCGTGGACGCGTTGCAGCAGCAGAACCGCGAACTCGCCAAGAAGATCGACGACGCGACGCGCCTCACCAATATCGCCGTTGTTGTTCTGTTAACCGGCACGCTGGCGCTGTTTGTCGCCGTGCTGGTGCTCGGCGGTCTTCTGCTCACGCGCCGCCTCCACGCGCCGCATCCCGCGCCTGAGCCGCATCAGGAAGCGCCGGCGCCGCATCCGCACCATCACCCGCGCGCGCTCGGCATCGCCGCCGTCGTCGGCGGCGCCGCGGTCGCCGCCGCCATCGTCGTGCTGGGCGGCATCGTGTTCCTGCGCGAACGCAACGCGCATCCCCCGCGTCCCGTCGCCGTGGCGCAATTCCATGGCGACATGACCTGCGCGCTCGACCGCGCCGCCTCCATCGACGCCGAACATGCGGAAGACACCGGCTTCACAGTGTCCGGCGCCATTTGCGTCAACGGCCGCACGCTTTACGCCCCGACCCCCGACGGGAAGCGTTACCAGCGCGCCATCCTCTCCGGCGGCGAACAGACGCTCGACGTGCTGACGATCGATCCATCGAACGGCGAATTCCGCCGCGAGCGCTACGCCATGAGCGCCGCAGATTTCGCCGCCGCTGCACAAGCCGTGGGCGCATCCTCGCCCTCCAGCTGCGACGGCGACACGGCCCGCGAAGTCGTCGCGCGGCGTAACGAAAGCCTTGTTCGTTACGCGCAGGGCCAGCCGACGCAGCGCATCGTCTGGCGCTGCACGCCCAAAGGCCACTGACGCTAACGTTGCATTGTGCTTGATAGCGCTATCAGGACGGGTGTGACATCGTGCGCGCCCAAATATTTGAGCGACGTCCCCGCGCATTAAGCTCGCAACAAAGTTTGAGCGGCATCTTCGCGCCACGACTGGAGCGCGTGCGTGAACGCTTGGTTCTCCGATAAAGCTTTGATGAACGCATCGGCCGCGCGTCGCCACGCGCTGGCTTGGCGCGCCGGATGCACGTTTGCGTACGCAATCAGCATCGGCTTGGCGACCAATTCCATCGGCCTGCCCTGCTCGCTTTATTTCCTGGTGCTGCTTTTCATGTTGGCCGACGCGTGGGCGGGCCTCATGTACAGCCACGCCGATCGGCGTGATCGTCCGTTCTTCCGTGCGATGTTCGTCGCCAGTTCGGTGGTCACCATCGCCGCTTACATGGGCATGGCGCTCTCGGCCGCCGCCGCGGCCGGCGCCGAAGGCCGGCTGATCGCCATCTTCATGGCGACGGGTTCGCTCGTCACAACCATGATCCTCCTGGTCGAAGCGCCCATCTTCATGGCGCTCTGCACTTTGCCGGGCGCGCTTTGTCTCATCGCCGTGCCGATGCTGCCGCAAACCGAGACGCACGCGCCGCTGGCGTCCGCTGGCCTTTATCTGGCGCTGGCCACGCTGGTCGCACAACTCATCCGCACCGGCATGCAGCACGCCAGCCTGTTCGCGCACCTGACCAGCGCGAAAGAGGAAGCGGACACGCGCCGCAAGGAGGCCGAACAAGGCCGCGCCGACGCTGAGCAGCATCGGCTCGAGGCTGAGCGCGCCAATAAACTCAAAGGCGAGTTTCTCAGCACCGTCACGCACGAATTGCGCACGCCGCTCAACGCCGTGATCAATTATTCCGAGATGATTGCGGAAGAAACGAACGGCGTCGTAGCGCAGGACGCCAACCGCATCACCCGTTCGGCCCGCCATCTCCTGGTGCTGATCGAGCGCATCCTCGATTTCGCTACGCTCACCTCCGGCGACGTCGATCTCGCGCCGACGTCGGTGGATGCCGGCGCCCTGGTGCGCGAGGTCGTGAGCGTGCATGCGCCGCTTCTGCACCGGCAAAACAACGCCGTCGCCATCGACGGCGACGCTGTGATCCAAGCGGACGCGGACCGTCTGCGCCAATGCTTGGATTGCCTCATCTCCAACGCTGCGAAATTCACGCGCGACGGACGCGTCGAAATCGTCCTCGCCGAGCGGGGCGCGGAAGCCGTGATCAGCGTGCGCGACACCGGCTGCGGCATGAGCGCGGAATCCCTTGCCAGCGTCTTCGACGCTTTCGTGCAATCCGGCGATCGCGCTTACGGCGCCGATGGCCTTGGCCTTGGGCTCGCCGCCGCGCGGCACATGGCGCGGCTCATGGGCGGCGACATCATCGCCACCAGCACGCCGGGCTTGGGCTCATGCTTTGAACTCATGTTGCCGCTCGCCGTCGGCGATGCCGTGCTCGACCAAGCAGCAGCCTGATCAGCGCGTCGGCGCGACGCGCCACACGACATTGCCGACATCGTCCGCCACCAGCAGCGCGCCGGTGCGATCCACTGCAACGCCGACCGGACGACCTTGCGCCTCTCCACGCGCATTCAAGAAGCCGGTGAGAAAATCCTCGACGTCGCCGCTCGGCCGGCCGTTGGCGAACGGAACGAAAACGACCTTGTAACCGCTGCGGTGCGAGCGGTTCCACGAGCCATGCTGGCCGATGAACACGCCGCCGCGATAGTGCGCCGGAAAGACGTTGGCGCGATAGAATGTCAGCCCGAGCGACGCCGTGTGCGCGCCGAGCGCATAATCGGGCGCGATCGCGCGCGCGACCAAATCGGGCCTTGGCGGCTGCACGCGGTCATCGACGTGTTGCCCCCAATAGGAATACGGCCAGCCATAAAAGCCGCCATCGCGCACTGAAGTCATATAATCGGGCGGCACGGTGTCGCCGAGCATGTCGCGCTCATTCACCGCGACCCACAACGCGCCGGTCGCCGGTTCGAAATCCATGCCGTTCGGATTGCGCAATCCCGAAGCGTAGATGCGCATGCCGGAGCCGTCCGGGTTGATCTCCCAGATCGCCGCGCGATTGCGCTCGGCCTCGATGCCGTTATCGGCGATGTTGCTGGAGGAACCCACGCCGACATAAAGCTTCCGCCCGTCCGGACGCACGACGATGTTGCGCGTCCAATGGCCGTTGTCGCCGTCGCGATGCGGCAAGGCGACCACTGTCTCAGGCGGCGCCGTGGCGCGCATGTCGCCCGTTGCATAGCGATAGCGCAGCACCGCATCGGTGTCGCCGACATAAAGCCAATCGCCCAGCAGCGCCATGCCGAACGGTTGATGCAAATTTTGCGCATAGAGCGCATCGCCGTCGACGACGCCGTCCGCATTCGCATCGCGCAACAGCACAATGGAGTTGGCGCCCGCGCCGAATGCGCCCGCATCGCGCTGGATTGAGTTGCGCACCCAGCCAACGACGCCGCCGCCTGTCTCCTCTTCCGTGGTCGCCTGCGCCACCAGCACGTCGCCGTTCGGCAGCACGTAGAGCCAGCGCGGGTGATTGAGGTGGTCGGCGAAGCGCGTGACGACAAAGCCGCTTGGCGCAACCGGCTTGCCGCCCGCCGGCCAGCCCACCGCATGCGCCTGATTGAGCGTGGGCAGCGGCCCCGCATTCGGCGCGCCAATCGTCGGCTGCGCCCCGTAATCGGGACGCGCTCCGCTTTCCTGACTGGAAGACGCCCCGCACGCGGCAAGCGCGCAGAGGAAAGCAAACGCGAAGACGGATTTCATGCGGCAAACATAGCGCCGCCGCGCCGGTCGTAAATGATCCCTTCCTTCTCCCCCGCGCGGGGGAGAAGGAAGTCTGCAAGCTACGCCCGCCCCATCGCTTGCGCGTCGGGGCCGCGCGCGCGTAACGCGACAAGCCGCGACAGCGCCGCGACATAGGCTTTCGCCGAAGCCACCAGGGTGTCCGCGTCCGAGGCGCGCGCTGACGCCGCGCGGCCGTCTTCGGAGAGGCGCACGCTCACTTCGGCTTGCGCATCGGTGCCTTCGGTGACGGCGTGCACCTGATAAAGCTCGAGCGCGGCTTCGTGCGGAAACGCCTTCTTGATCGCGTTGAACACCGCGTCGACCGGGCCGTTGCCTTCGGCGCTCTTCGCGACGGCGCGGCCATCGACATCGAGTTCGATGTCGGCGGTCTGCGGTCCTTCAGTGCCGGCGACCACCCTCAGCTTCTTCACCTGGATCAGGTCATGCTCGTGCGCGATGGCGTTGCCGATCAGCGCGACCAGATCTTCGTCATAGACGTGGCGCTTACGGTCGGCCAAATCCTTGAAGCGCTGAAACGCGTCGGCGAGTGCGTTGCCGTCCAACTCGTAGCCAAGTTCGCGCATCTTGTCCTTGAAGGCGTGGCGGCCCGAGAGCTTGCCCAGCACGAGATTGGTCTGCCCCTGCCCGACATCTTCGGGGCGCATGATCTCGTAGGTCTGCGCATGCTTCAGCATGCCGTCCTGATGGATGCCGCTTTCGTGGCTGAACGCGTTCTTGCCGACGATGGCCTTGTTGTACTGCACCGGAAAGCCGGTGATCCGCGACACCATTTGCGACACGCGCATCAGCCGCGTTCCATCGACGCGCGTCGAATACGGCAGCGCATCGCCGCGCACCTTGAGCGCCATGACGATTTCTTCGAGCGCCGCGTTGCCCGCGCGCTCGCCCAGACCGTTGACCGCACACTCCACCTGGCGCGCGCCGTTCTGCACGGCGGCGATGGAATTGGCGACGGCGAGGCCCAGATCGTTGTGGCAGTGGGCGCTGAACACCACCTTGTCGGCGCCCGGCACGCTCTCGATCAGATCTTTGAACAGCGCGCCATATTCTTCCGGAAACGAATAGCCGACGGTGTCGGGAATGTTGATCGTCGTCGCGCCGGCGCGAATGGCGATCTCGCAGCAGCGCTTGAGGAAATCACGCTCTGTGCGCGTCGCATCTTCCGCGCTCCACTCGACATCGTCGGTGTAGCTGCGCGCGCGCGTCACGCTTGCATGCACCGCCTCCAGCACCTGCGCCGGCTCCATCTGCAGCTTGTGCTTCATGTGGATGGGCGAGGTGGAGATGAAGGTGTGAATGCGTCCGCGCGGCGCGCCGCGGATCGCTTCGGCGCAGCGATCGATGTCCTTGGCGCCGGCGCGCGACAGGCCGCAGATGACGCTGTTCTTCAGCACGCCCGCCACCGCGCGGACGGCTTCGAAATCGCCGTTCGAGGAAATTGGGAAGCCCGCCTCGATAATGTCGACGCCCATCTCGTCGAGCGCCTCGGCGATTTCGAGCTTGTCGGAGAGCGTCATCGAAGCGCCGGGCGATTGTTCGCCGTCG
Organism: Caulobacterales bacterium; assembly: GCA_035548735.1. Classification (GTDB taxonomy): domain Bacteria; phylum Pseudomonadota; class Alphaproteobacteria; order Caulobacterales; family Aquidulcibacteraceae; genus Vitreimonas. The sequence continues at coordinate 62,962 of DASZSK010000031.1, forward strand.
CGCATGGTGGTGTCGAAGATGCGTACGTGGTTCGGATTGGCGTCAGCGGACATCGTGGCGGTCCTTGGCGAAGCGGAATGGATGGGGCGAAGAGAAAGTCCCCCGAAGCGCAAACCGCCGAGGTTCGGCGGCCTTAAAGCGCCCGGGGGCCAGTAAGGCTCAGCAAGAGCAGGCTCTTGCGCTCGATCCGCTTACGCAGAGAAAACATGCCGCTTGTATAGCCGTCCCGGCCGGGCAGCGCAATATTCTTGCTACGCGTTGTCCTGTTCGACGGTATTGGCCTCTTTCCGTCGGGCGACGAAGCGGCGAATGACCACCACCACGCCAAACCAGAGCGCCACGGCGAGGATGCCCCAGAGCGCCGTCGCGCCCGCCTTCCCTTCCAGCGCGTCCATGATGACGTCGCCGCCGAAGGCGACGATGGCGGTCTTGGGCAGCACGCCAAGCGCCATGCCGAACAAAAACGGCCAGAATCCAACGCCCGCCGCCCCGAACGCCATGTTGACGACGATAAACGGCGCCGACGGCACGTTGCGGATGAGGAAGCTCGCCAGGAACGCGTTCTTGCCCATGAAGCGGGTGAACCGCCCGCCGGTCGCGCCGCCGAAGCGCCGAACCGTCTCAGCGCTGCCGAGTTTGCCCAACCAATAATGGATGGCGGCGGCGACAATGGTCGAGATCCAGGCGTACCAGAAGCCGCGCTCGGGCCCGAAGGCGACCACGCACGCGACGATCAGCACAAATTGCGGCGCGCCGAAAAACGAAGTCAGGGTGAAAATGGCGACCGCCGCCGGCAGCCCCCAATGAGCGCGCTCCGCACCCCCGAGCCAATCGCGGACGAAATCCTCGATCTGGTTTTTGAAATAGAGCCGGCTCACCACCAGCATGACGCCGACAATCACGAACAGGATTGTCGTCACGGCCACCACGCGCCAAGCGCGGGCGTCCATATTGTTCACGAAGTCCTTGATTTTCGCCAACAAACCTTGCGGGGGCTGAGGCGACGGCGCGGACGCGTCATTCATGCGCCATGCCTCTCGCTTGGCCCGCGCCAGCGGTCAAGCGGGCGAACTCAGACGAGACTATTAGGCGCGCTGGGCGCGGGCCGTGGGCGCGGGGCGTTTGCGCGCCCACTTCTGCCGAAGTTCGGCGTCGATTGGGGCGCGCTTTTTGTCGGCGTCGGGCACTTCCTGGTCGTTCATCGGCGGACACAGGCCCCGGATCAGGTCTTCCTCCACCCGCCGGCGATCGCGCTCATCGCGGATCGGCTGATGGATGTAGCGCTCGGTGGCGCCATAGTACCAATAGGCTCTGCCCCATTTCTCGTGGCCGAGCAGGCGCGAGCGCAGATCGTGCGCCTTGCCGACATAGAGCACCTCCAGAAAGAAACCCCAGCGGCGACGGATGAACATGTAGATGCCGCCCACGCCTTCCGGCGGCAGGCCGCCCTTCGACAGCACGCACTTGAACTTGTACCGGCGGCCGCTTTCGCCGCGCCAATGATGTGAGCCGAAGAAGAACATGAGAGCCGACTCTCCGCTGCGTGAGGCGGCAGGCTCGGCCTCCAATCGTAAACGACGCGTTAACCGTTCTTGAGCGGCGCGCCGAAGCGCGGCAGATGGAGGCCCATGCCGCTCAGCGCCGTCCCGCCGCTTTCCATGCGCCAGTTGGAACAAGATCGCTTCGCCTTCGCCCAGGCGATGGGCGAGAGCTATGCGCGCTTCGGCTTCGCCATCGTCAGCGATCACGGGCTCGACGTGGCGCTCATCGCCCGCGCGCTTCAACGCACCAAGGACTTCTTCGCGCTGCCCGAGACGGTGAAGCTCAAATACCGCGTGCCGGGCGGCGGCGGTCAGCGCGGCTACACGCCGTTCGGCGTCGAAGCCGCGAAGGGCGCGAGCCTCGTCGATCTCAAGGAATTCTGGCACGTGGGCCGCGATCTGCCCGAAGGCCATCGCTACCGCGCGGAGATGCCGCCCAACCTCTGGCCCACCGAAATCGCCGGCTTTCGGGAAGACATCGGCGGATTGTTCAACGCGCTCGATGCGCTCGGTCAGAAGCTGCTTGCCTCGATCGCGCTGTTCCTCGATCTGCCCGAGAGCTTCTTCGTCGAACCGACGCGCGACGGAAACTCGATCCTGCGTCTTCTGCACTATCCGCCGGTGCCCGCGCGCGCGGAAGGCGTGCGCGCCGAAGCGCACGAAGACATCAACGTCATCACGCTGCTGCTTGGCGCTGAGGAAGCCGGCCTGCAGCTGCTGGACCGCGACGGCTCGTGGATCGACATCAATCCGCCGGAAGGCGCCCTCGTCGTGAACATCGGCGACATGCTGCAGCGTTTGACCAATCATGTGCTGCCGTCGACCAGCCATCGCGTGGTCAACCCGAAACCCGAACGTGCGCACGCGCCCCGCTATTCGATTCCGTTCTTCCTGCACTTCGCGCCGGACTATTTGATCAAGACGCTGCCCTCGTGCATCAGCGCCGAACGTCCGGATCGCTACCCGACGCCCATCACGGCGCAGGAATTTTTGCTCGAACGGCTGCGCGAAATCCGCCTGACCTAAGCACGAAGCAGCGTGCGCAGGAAATCCGTGTCGCGCCAGCGCGGGCTCCTGAACATGCCGCGGAAGCGCGCTTGACGCGCTATGACGATTCCGCGCGCCCGGAGCAGATAAAGCCGCTGATCGCCCGCGCCCGCGGCCATCACGGTTTCGCCGAGCTGCGCCACCGACGCGGCGTCGATATCGGAAACGCCCGCCAGCGGCGAGGGCGGAATGAGGCCCGGACGGATCAGCCACCAGGACATGCCGTAACCGGGATTGGTCGGGCTCGGCGTGAAGCATTGTTCGAGCGCCGCGCGATCGACCATGCCGCGTCCGCCATC
>DASZSK010000032.1:0-1759 GCA_035548735.1 Caulobacterales bacterium
GAGGCTAGACGAGGGGGCGGAGCCTCACAAGCCGTTCACGCTTCCGAGGGGCCGGTTGGCGATGAGCGCCATAGGCTTAGGCGAGTTGCGCGGGGATCGCCCAGCCGCGGCGCGCGCAGGCGGCGAGAACGGTGTTGCGCAAGAGGCAGGCGATGGTCATTGGGCCGACGCCGCCGGGCGAGGGCGTGATGGCGCCGGCCACCTCTTTCGCGCTTGCGAAATCGACGTCGCCGACGAGTTTGGTCTTGCCTTCGCCTTTCTCCGGCGCGGGCACGCGATTGGTGCCGACATCGATGACGATGGCCCCGGGGCGCAACCAATCGCCCTTGACCATTTCCGGGCGCCCGACGGCGGCGACAAGAATATCAGCGCCGCGACAGACCATGCGCAGATCACGCGTCTTCGAATGCGCCAGCGTCACCGTGGCGTTCTGTTCGAGGAACAGCAGCGCCGCGGGTTTGCCGACCAGGATGGAGCGACCGATCACCACGACATTGGCGCCGGCGAGATCGGGCCGCACGGTCTTCGCCAGGATGACGCAGCCGACCGGCGTGCAGGGGCGAAGGCCCGGCTTGCCCAGCACAAGCTTGCCGGCGCTCGCCTCGGTCAGCCCGTCGACATCTTTCAGCGGATCGATGGCCGCCAGGACGCGCGCTTCGTTGAGATGTTTCGGCAGCGGCAGCTGCACGAGAATGCCGTCGATCTCGGGATCGCGCGACAGCGCTTCGACATGAGAAATGAGCTCCGTTTCGCTGGTGTCCGCCGGCAGCTTGATCTCCACCGAGCGCATGCCGGCTTCGATGGTCGCTTTGCCCTTGGACGCGACGTAGACTTGGCTCGCGGGATCGTCGCCGGTGAGGATGACGGCGAGCGCCGGCTGCTTCGGCAGCGTCGCGACCGCCGCCTTCACGTCCGCGCGCACGCCCGCGCCGATGGCTTTGCCGTCGATGATGGTGGCGGTCATTTCTGCTCCGCGTATTGCTGAAGAAGATGATCCACGTCTTCGGCGCTGACGCCCTCGATCGCCAGCGTTTTGAGCCGCGCCTTTCCGCCGCGCATCACCGAAACGGCGCTGCGCGGCGCCTTCAGCGCTTTGGCGATCAGAATTTCCAGGGCGGCGTTGGCTTCGCCGTTCTCTGGCGCGGCGCGCACGCGCGCCTTCAAAAAGCGCTCGCCGGATGGGTCCGCCCCCACGCCATCGATCCGGTCGGCGCCGCCGGACGGCGTCAGGCGCACGCGCAGGGTGGTCTTCACCGGAACCCGTACAGGATGATCGGCAGGATCCGCTGGATGACGTAGATGAGCAGCAACAGCACCATGGGCGCGAAATCGAAGCCCTGGACGGGCGGAATGATGCGCCGAATCGGCCGTACCAGCGGATTGGTGATGACGTTGGTGAAGCGCCAGACGGTGTTGACGATCGGCTCGCGCGTGCTGACGATCTGGAACGCGTAGAGCCAGCTGATCACCACCTGCACGATGATTACGACGATCAGCAGGTTGAGGAGCAAATTGACGATGCTGAAGATCAGATCGAGGATTTGAAGCATCTGGCCCGCCGGAAGAAAGGCGCGGTCTAGCCCGTCCGGCCGAGATTCGGCAAGGTTGGCCCGCCTTGACGGCGTTTGGCCCCGGCGCCATACCCCGCGTTCCCAAATTCGGCCGCCCGTTTTGGCGGTCCGAGGGCCCGTAGCTCAGCTGGGAGAGCGCCGCGTTCGCAATGCGGAGGTCAGGGGTTCGATCCCCCTCGGGTCCACCA
>DASZSK010000033.1:0-3252 GCA_035548735.1 Caulobacterales bacterium
GCCGTTGATCGAAGGCACGATCGTCGCCACCAAACATGGGCCGGTGAAGACGGACCACATCTTGTTTATCGCGTCGGGCGCGTTCCATGTGGCGAAGCCGTCGGACCTGCTGCCGGAATTGCAAGGCCGCTTGCCGATCCGCGTCGAGCTGAAAGCGCTGACGCGCGAAGACTTCCGCCGCATTCTGACCGAGCCCGAAGCGAGTCTCGTAAAGCAATACGAAGCATTGCTGCTGACCGAGGGCGTGACGCTCGCTTTCACGCCGGAGGGCATCGAAGCGATCGCCGAAACCGCTGCTGACGTGAATGCGGCGGTCGAAAATATCGGCGCGCGGCGCCTGCAAACCGTGATGGAGCGCCTGCTCGACGAGATCAGCTATTCCGCGCCGGACCGTCGCGGCGACAGTGTCACGATCGACGCCGCTTATGTGCGCGAGCATGTGGGCGATCTCGCCAAGAACGCGGATTTGAGCCGGTTTATCCTCTAGCGCAGCAAGCGATGCGTCTTCGCCAGGTGCTTCAGTTCGGCATCGGGACGCGGTCCCATATGCGAGATCACTTCTGAAGCGGCGAGCGACGCCAGCGCGCCGCACTCGCGCAGCGGACGGCCTTGCGCGTAGCCGAACAGGAAGCCCGCCGCGTATTGGTCGCCTGCGCCCGTACTGTCCACAACTTGCGCGACAGGGAAGGGCGCGACATTCACGCGTTCGCCGCGCGACAGAATGACCGAGCCCGTCTCCGAGCGCGTCACCGCCACGAGCTCGCAGTCCGCTTCCGCGGCTTCGAGCGCGGTTTCGAGCTGATTGGTTTCATAGAGCGCGAGGATCTCGTGCTCATTGGCGAACAGGATGTCGACGTGTTTGTTCACGAGATGGCGGAAGCTGTCGCGGTGTCGTTCGACGCAGAACGTATCCGAAAGCGTAAGTGCGACCTTGCGTTCGGCGGCCTTGGCGATCTCGGACGCTTTTACGAATGCGGCTTTGGCCTCGTCGCGATCGAACAGATAGCCCTCGAGAAACGTGATCGCGCCGGCTTCGATCAGGTCGCGATCGATGTCGGCGGGATCGAGCAGCGTCGATGCGCCGAGATAGGTGTTCATCGAACGTTGGCCATCCGGCGTCACGGCGATGAGCGAACGCGCCGTGCCGGGCGGGCCGGGCCGCGGCGGCGTGTCGAAGTAAACGCCGGCGGCGCGGAACTCGCGCGTGAACTGCCGGCCCAATTCGTCGACCGCGACTTTTCCGATGTACGCCGCGCGTCCGCCGAAGCTCGCCAGTCCGGTCATAGTGTTGGCGGCGGAGCCGCCCGCGGCGACCACAGGATCGGCGAAAGCCTCGGTCAAATGGTCGGCGCGCGCTTCATCGATCAGCGTCATCGCCGCCTTGACGATGCTCTCGCGCGTCAGGAAGTCCTCCGGGACTTGCGCCAGGATATCGATGATGGCGTTGCCGACGGCGACGACGTCGTATTTCGAATTGGTCATGGAAGGCGGTTAACGCGCGGGGCCTGCACTGTCCAGCATTGCGATGGCGGGCGCGAGACGGCATGGTTCGCGCATGCGATCCACGATTCTTCTGCTGGGCGCCGCGTCGCTCTTGGCCGCGTGCGCAACGACCTCCGCATCCACGGCGCCGGTCGCGCCGGTTGGGCCGCCGCCCACGGTGGCGAGCGCGACGCCGCAATCGCCGCTGGCGGCGATGCTCGCCAATGCCGGCCGTCCCAACGCGCCCGATCTCGCCGCGGTCGAGCGCGCGTTTGGGCAAGCCGACATTCGCCGGCAGGACGGCGCGGGAACGCTGCTCACGTATCGGCTGGATACGTGCGCGCTGATGCTGATCTTCACCGCCGATGGGCAGAATGCGATGCGTTTGAGCGAGGCGCACGCTGATCCGCGGCGCGTCGGCGCGCCCGCGCCAAGCATCGAGCAATGCGCCAATGAAGTGAGCGCGCGCGGAAGCAGCCGCCCGCCCGCATGAAGCGCGTCGCCTATCTGACCGGACGCGCGTGGCGAAAACAGCCGATGGCGCCCGGTGCGCTGCCCTGGATCGAGGGCGATGATTTCAAGCTCGTCTCGAAGGCCGCGCTGGCGCAGGGCGTGGCGCTCGACGTGCGCTATTGGGACGACGCCCACTTGCCGGAGGCGGGCTTTGACGCCGCGATCGTGCGCTCCACGTGGGATTATATCGAGCGCTGCGACGAGTTCCTGGAGACGCTGGCAGCGCATCAGCGCAACGGCCTGCCTATTTACAATCGCCCCGAGGTGATCGCCTGGAACGCGCGCAAGACGTACCTACAGGATCTCGGCGCGCTGGCGATCCCCACGCTGTGGGCGGACAAACTCGATGCGCACGAAGTCGCGCGCGCATTCGATGCGCTGGATGCGGCCGAGCTGGTGATCAAGCCGCAGATCGGCGGCGGTTCGCGCGAAACCATCCGCCTGAAGCGCAATGCGTGGAGCGAAGCGGATTTGCGCGACGGGCCGCAGAGCGCGGCAATGCTGCAACCTTTCTTGCGTTCAATCGAGACGGAAGGGGAGCACTCGCTGTTCTGGTTTGGCGGGCAATTCGCGCATGCGATCCGCAAGGCCCCGCGCAGCGGCTGGTTCGCCAACGACCCGAACGCCACGGATTTCATCGAGGAGACGCCGCCCGCGGCGGCGCGCGAGGTCGCCGAGGCCGCACGCGCGCTCGCGCCAAAGGATTTGCTCTATGTGCGCATCGACGTCGTGCAGAGCGACGATGGCGGCTGGCGCGTGATCGAGATCGAGGCGATCGAGCCTTATCTCTTCCTGGTCTTCGCGCTCGCCGCGGCGGAGGTCTTCGCCGGCGCGATTGCGCGCGTCTTGGAAGGATAGCGGCAGAGATCGGCGATCACGCAGCGCGGGCATTCCGGCTTGCGGGCGATGCACACATACCGCCCGTGCAGAATGAGCCAATGATGCGCGCCGTGCAGATATTTCTTCGGCGTGATCTTCATGAGGTCCGCTTCGACCGCGGCCGGCGTCTTGCCGTAGGAAAGGCCGGTGCGGTTGGCGACACGAAAGACGTGCGTGTCGACGGCGATGGCTGCCTCGCCGAACGCTTCCATCAGCACGACGTTGGCGGTCTTGCGCCCGACGCCCGGCAGCGCTTCGAGCGCCTCGCGATCATGCGGAACTTCGCCGCTGTGCTGTTCGATCAACGCTTTCGACAGCGCGATGACGTTCTTGGTCTTGTTGCGCCAGAGGCCGATGGTCTTGACATAAGGCGCAAGA
>DASZSK010000034.1:0-11630 GCA_035548735.1 Caulobacterales bacterium
AACGCCAAGCTCGCATTGGTGCCGCCGAAGCCGAACGAATTGCTCAGCACGCAATTCAGTTCGCGCTCCTCGCGCTTCCTGACGATCGGCAGGTCCGCGAACGCGGGATCGAGTTCGTCGATATGCGCGCTTTCGCAGACAAACCCGTTCTGCATCATCAGCAGCGAATAGATCGCCTCCTGCACGCCGGAGGCGCCGAGCGAATGCCCGGTCAGCGACTTGGTGCCGGAGATCAGCGGCACGCGGTCGCCGAACACTTTGCGCACCGCTTCCATCTCCTTCACGTCGCCGATCGGCGTCGAGGTGGCGTGCGGATTGATGTAATCGACCGGACGATCCAGGTGCTCGATGGCGAGCCGCATGCAACGCGCCGCGCCTTCGCCCGAGGGCTGCACCATGTCGAAGCCGTCGCTGGTGGCGCCATAGCCGGCGACTTCCGCGTAGATTTTGGCGCCGCGCGCCTTGGCATGCTGCAATTCTTCCAGCACCAGCACGCCCGCGCCGCCAGCGATGACGAAGCCGTCGCGGTTGGCGTCGAACGCGCGTGAGGCGCGCTCGGGCGTGTCGTTATATTTGCTCGACATCGCGCCCATGGCGTCGAACAGCACCGAGAGCGTCCAATCCAATTCCTCGGAGCCGCCGGCGAACATCACGTCCTGCTTGCCCCACTGGATCATCTCATAGGCGTTGCCGATGCAGTGCGAGGAGGTCGCGCAGGCCGAGCTGATCGAATAATTCACGCCCTTGATTTCGAACGGCGTCGCAAGCGTCGCGCTCGCCGTCGAGCTCATGCTCTTCGGCACCGCGAACGGCCCGACGCGCTTGGGGCCTTTCTCGCGCGTGATGTCGGCGGCGGCGACGATGGCGTGCGTCGAGGGACCGCCCGAGCCCATGATGAGCCCTGTGCGTTCATGGCTGACTTCGTGCTTTTCGAGGCCGGCGTCATTGATCGCCTGATCCATGGCGATGAAATTCCAGCCCGAGCCTTCGCCCATGAACCGCATCACGCGTTTGTCGACGACGTCTTCCGGCTGAATCTGCGGTTCGCCATGAACCTGGCAGCGGAAGCCGCGCTCGACATATTCGTCGGCGCGCCGGATGCCCGACTTCGCCTCGCGTAAACTCGCGAGCACTTCCTGCGCATTGTTGCCGATCGAGGAAACGATCCCCAGCCCAGTGACGACGACGCGGCGCATGGCGCCTCCCGTTATTTCAATCCCGCGGCCAGCTGCTCAGCGCTGAACAGCCCGACCTTCAGATCCTTCGCTGTGTAGATGGGCGTGTCGTCGGCGAATACCACGCCGTCGCCGATCCCCAGCACCAGTTTGCGCAGGATGACTTTCTTCATGTCGATTTCATAGCGGACGGTTTTGACGTCCGGCGTGATCTGGCCGCGGAATTCCACTTGGCCGACGCCCAGCGCGCGTCCGCGCCCAGGCGCGCCGCGCCAGCCGAGATAGAAGCCCACCAGCTGCCACATGGCGTCGAGCCCCAGACAGCCCGGCATCACCGGGTCGCCCTGGAAGTGGCAGGCGAAGAACCAGCGGTCCGGCCGAATATCGAATTCCGCAACGACATGGCCCTTGTGATGGGCGCCGCCCTCGGCGGTGATCGAGGTAATGCGGTCGAACATCAGCATCGGCGGCAGCGGCAGCTGCGCGTTGCCGGGGCCGAACATGCGCCCTTCGCCGCTGGCGATCAGGTCTTCAAAGGAGAGCGTCGACGGCCCTGCCGCTTCCGTGGTCATCAGTCGGGTGTCCAGAAAATCAGAGGGGCGTGGGCTAGCACGCGACCGGGGCGGGGGGAAGCCGAGCGGGCGGTCAGCGCCGGCGGCGGGCGGCCGGCGGATCGGCGACGCGCGTGGCCGAGAGCAGCCGCCACTCGCCATTGGCGTCCTTGCGCCAGACCGCGAGGTAGCGCCCCTGCAGCGCCTCGGACCCGGCCGTGACCTCGACATAGCGCCCGCTGGTGACGCCCATATCGCCGGCGCTGGAGACGAACACCTTGTCCGGCTGCCAGAAGACGGGGCCGGAACTGGAGAGGCCCTGCTGTACGGCGTCCGCACCGGTCAGCACTTCGCCTGGCCTGAGCACAAAGCCGTCGGTCGCGTCGAGCGCGCCGCCGAGCGCCTGGCCGATGCCCTGGGCCTGGGATTGCGCCGCGAGCCGGCGCTCGAGATCGAGCAATTGCTGTTCGGCGGTCGGCTCATAGGCGGCGGGGGTGGCCGCTGCGGGGGCCGCTCGCGTCGTGGTCGAGCCTGTCAGCGCCGGGGGCAGCGTCTCGCAGGCCGCTAGGCTCATCAGAGCCGAACCGATCAGAATTGCGCGCAGCATGACGTCCCCCAGACCCCGATTGGCCAACCCGAATTAACCAAACCGCGTCATGGGAAGTTTGAATTGTCGAGCTATTTCGCGCCCTGGGCGTGACGCTTTAACTGGCGGCGCACACTTCATCGGCGCCCCAGAGCGCCGCCTTGGGGACCCAGCCGACGCGTCCGCCGACCGCCATCCGCCGCCAGCCGCTGTCGCAGCCGGTCAGCGAGCCGACCACGCCCGGCGCCAGATAGGCGACGATGCGCGCATGCGCTTGCGGCGCATCGCGCAACGGCACGTCGTCGGCGCCCTTCACATAACCGGTGCGGCGATCGTCGAGATTGGCGGCGTAGATCCAGACCTCCGCCCCGTCCGGATCGCGCACGCGCCGCCAGCGGCCGCTCTCGGCGGTCACCAGCAAGGGCAGGCCGGCGCGCTCATAAATCCAGTCGACCTTGTGTTCGAGCCCGGGTCCGTGCCGGCCGTTGGCGCCGACCGTCTTCAGGCTGACGAAACGGGGAACGGGCTGGTGCGAATCCGGGCCGATCCGCGGCGCGGTATCGCTGGCGAAGGCGCTGGCGCAAAGCGTGAGAACGGAAATGGCGACCGACGCCACGTAACGTCGACAACGCATGACAACCCACCATTTGGAACCCTTCCACGCGCGGGAAGGTCGCAAAATCATGCAGCCCTGCGGATGAAAAGCGGTTTAACGCCGCGCGCCTTGGAGCAGCGCCCGCACTGGGCTAGATCAGGCGCCATGCCCGCGAACAAGCTGAAGGTCGTCGTCACCCGGCGCCTGCCCGATCAGGTCGAAACCCGCATGCGGGAGCTGTTCGACGCCGAACTCAATCTCGAGGACAAGCCGCTCTCGGCTGAAGAGCTGGCCTCGGCGCTGAAGCGCGCCGACGTGCTGGTGCCGACCGTCACCGATCGCATCGACAGCCGCGTGCTCTCTCAGGCAGGCGATCAGCTTCGCCTGATCGCGCAGTTCGGCGCGGGCGTGGACAATATCGACGTGCAGACGGCCGTGCAGCGCGGCATCACCGTGACCAATACGCCCGGCGTGCTGACGGAAGATACCGCCGACCTCACCATGGCGCTGATCCTTGCGGCGCCGCGGCGCATCGTCGAAGGCGTCAAAGTGATCGAGGCGGATCAGTTCGTCGGCTGGAGCCCGACCTGGATGATGGGCCGGCGCATCTGGGGCAAGCGGCTTGGCATCATCGGCATGGGCCGCATTGGCCAAGCGGTGGCGCGGCGCGCCAAGGCGTTCGGTCTGCAAATCCATTATCACAACCGGCGCAAAGTGAGCCCGCATATCGAACAGGAGCTTGAGGCGACCTATTGGGAAAGCCTCGATCAGATGCTCGCGCGCATGGACATCGTCTCGGTGAACTGCCCGCACACGCCGGGCACCTATCACTTGCTGTCGGCGCGGCGCCTCGCGCTCCTGAAGCCGCACGCTTTCGTCGTGAATACTGCGCGCGGCGAAATCATCGATGAAGCCGCGCTCGCGCGCATGCTGGAGAAGGGCGAACTGGGCGGCGCCGGCCTCGACGTGTTCGAGCACGAGCCGGCGATCAACCCGAAGCTCAAGAAGCTGCCGAATGTCGTCCTGTTGCCGCACATGGGCTCCGCCACGATCGAAGGCCGCATCGACATGGGCGAGAAGGTGATCGTCAACATCAAGACCTTCGCCGACGGCCATAAACCGCCGGATCGCGTCATTCCGTCGATGCTGTGATGGCGAACGGACTCCCGCGACGTGCGGTTGGTCAGTCCAGGTAGAGGGCCGAATAGGCGGGCAGCACAAGCTCGCGGTTTGCAATCCGCGCGTCGCCAACGGTGAGACGTGGAGTGTTGAAGCCGGCGGGCAGGGCGAGACGCGTTTCGGCGTCGCCCAGATTGAACACACAAAGCACGCGCTCGCCGCCCGCGCTCCGCACGAACATCGAGACATGCTCGGGCGCAGGCAGCTCTTCGTATTCGCCCTCGCGCAGCGCCAGACTTTGCTTGCGAAGCACCACGAGTTCGCGCGTGAACGCGAGCACGGCGTGCGGGTCCGTTTCCTCGACATCCACGGCGAGCGCGCGATGGCGCGGATCGAGCGGCAGCCACGCGTCGCTCGCATCGGTGAAACCCGCCATCGGCGCGTCCTTTGCCCAGGGCATCGGCGTCCGCGCGCCGTCGCGGCCGATGCCGCTCGGCCAGAACGCGATCGCTTCGGGATCGCGCAGCCGTTCGAGCGGCACGGCGCCATGCGGCAAGCCAAGCTCGTCGCCCTGATACAAAAACACCGTGCCGCGCAGCGCGAACAGCAAAGCCAGCATCAGCTTCACGCGTTGCGGATCGTCGCCGGCAAGCCGCGTCGGGAAACGCACGACGTCGTGGTTCGACAAGCTCCAGGACGGCCAACCCGCCGCGCCCTGCCAACCGGTCATCGCTTCATGCACGATGGCGGGCGTCATCGCCCGCTGTCGTAACAGGAAGAACGAATAGGCCGTGTGCAGGCGTTCCGGCCCGTCCGTGTAATCGCGCTGCACGGCGAGTGGATTTTCGTCCTCGATCTCGCCCACGGCGAAGGCGTCGTGCGTGTCGAGCAAAGCGCGCATGCGCTTCACGAAGTTCAGCGTCTCCGGCTGCGTGCGGTCATAGAGGTGGCGCTGGAATTGATGCGGGCGCGGCGGCGGCTTGGCGAGATTGAGCGAAGGATTGTCGCGCAGCAGCGCGTCATGCACGTAGAAGTTCGCGACGTCGAGCCGGAAGCCGTCGACGCCCCGCGCCAGCCAAAAGCGCAGCACGTCCAACAGCGCATCCTGCACGGCCGGATTGCGCACATTGAGATCGGGCTGCTCGGGCAGAAAATTGTGCAGATAATATTGCCGCCGCCGCGCGTCCCAGGTCCAGGACGGGCCGCCGAACATCGCCTGCCAATTGTTGGGCGGCGAGCCGTCCGGCTTCGCATCCGCCCACACGTACCAATCGGCTTTCGCATTCTCGCGGTTAGCGCGGCTTTCGGTGAACCAGGCGTGCTGATCCGACGAATGCGAGAACACCTGATCGATGATCACCTTGAGCCCGAGCGCATGCGCGCGCGCGAGCAATGCGTCGAAATCGTCGAGCGTCCCGAACAGCGGATCGACGCCGCGATAGTCGCTGACGTCGTAGCCGTAATCCTTCATCGGCGAGCGAAAGAAGGGCGAGAGCCAAATCGCATCGACGCCAAGGCGCGCGACATAGTCCAGCTTCTCAATGATCCCCTTGAGATCGCCGACGCCATCGGCGTTGGAATCCCGGAAGCTGCGCGGATAGATTTGATAGATCACCGCGCCGCGGCGCCATTTGCTCATGACTCGGCATCGCCAAAACCATTGCGGAAATCAAGGGTCCCTGGCGCGGATCGCCTAGTGAAAGCTCCGAAGCCAGCCGTCGACATGGGCCTCCGCCAGCGCCCATTCGATGCGGTAGCGGCTCTGCACGCAGGCGATCAGGTTCTCACGGCCCGCGCGGACGAGGTGAAGATCGTCGTCGGTCAGCCGGCCCCACCGATTCTGGATGCGGCCGCTGAATTCGTGCCAGTCGCACTGGATGCGCGCCCAATTCATGTCGTCTCTCCGCAGCAGCTTGCCCGCTCCCCGCGCGCAAAACCGGCGAGCGGGAAGCGCGTTCCGTGAAAATCCGGACACGCTGTGGAGAAGTGGCGATTAGGCGGCGACGCTCCAGTCGCCCGGGCCGGCGCTTACGCTCGGCGCGGCGCTGAAGCGCGTGACGGTCGGCGTGGGCGCGATCGGTTCGCGCACGCTGTCGAATGCGATCCATTCCGCCGCGCAGGCGCTGCGCGTGAGCTTGAACGCGCCGTAACCGCGCCTGGTGAGATCGCACCAGGCCATGTTGGGGTTGGCGCCGCGCACCAGCGACTCGCGCTGGCCCGGCGCGGCGCGGGTGAGGCTGTGTTCGGCGCCGGGCGAGGTGACGCTGCCGCCGGCAAACTCGATCGCTGCGAGGCGCCCGCCGCCAGCGGCGGGCAGATTGTTGACCCAGCAATTGTGGCTGTCGCCGCCGAGCACCAGCGCGTTCGCTGCATTCGCGGCGCAAGCCGCGAGGAAGCGCGCTTTCGCGGCCGGATAGCCGTTCCAGCAATCGAGATTCCACGGCAAGCCGAGCGCCGCCGTCTGCTCCGCGCCGGCGAACCATTGGTGCTGTCCGTTCGACGCATTCTCGGGCAACAGGCTGGCGAGGCCCTGCGGCGCGATCTGATCGCCCATCACCACCTGTTGCGCGACGACTTGCCAGGGCTGGCCGCTGCGCTTTGACTGCGCCAGCGTTTCGGCGAACCATTGCTCCTGCGCTGCGCCCATCATGGTGCGGTTTGGATCGTCGAGCAGGCGGCGGAAGTCGGCGGCGACGGCGCGCGCATCGGCGCCTTGCTCGGCGAGTCGCGCAAAGAATTGCGAACGATAGTCGAGCTGGTGATCGCGGCCGATCAGACGTGTGTCGATCAGCACGATGCGCGCGAGATCGCCCCAGTCGAGGCTTCGATAGATGCGCACGCCGTTCGGCGTCGGCCGCCGGATCGGCATCCAGTCGAAATACGCCTTCGACGCAGCGGCGACGCGATCGCTCCACGCGCCTTCGGTGTCGGGCTGATGGTTCTGTGCGCCCTCACGCCACGCGTCATTGGAAATTTCGTGGTCGTCCCACACCACGCTCATCGGCTTCAGCCGGCGCAATTCCAGCAGCCCCGGATCGCTGTGATAGCTCGCATAGCGTTGATAATAATCGGAGAGCTTGACCAGTTCGTTGCTCGGATCGATGACGCGCCCTGGCACGGCTTCACCGTCCGACGGATAAGCGCCGCGCTG
Source organism: Caulobacterales bacterium (assembly GCA_035548735.1). GTDB lineage: Bacteria > Pseudomonadota > Alphaproteobacteria > Caulobacterales > Aquidulcibacteraceae > Vitreimonas. The sequence continues at coordinate 7,178 of DASZSK010000034.1, forward strand.
CAGTTCGTAAATGTAGTCGCCCAGATGCAGCACGACGTCGATGTCGTCGCGCGCGGCCGCATGCGCATACGCATGGAAGTAGCCGTACGGCAGGTTGGCGCAGGAGAAAAACGCCGCCGAGAGGCTCTCTGTTGCGCCGCTCGGCGCGGTGCGCGTCATGCCGGTTGGCGAAGGGCCCGACGCGGAAAGGAAGCGATAGAAGTAGCGCCGGCCTGGCTGCAACGGCCCCGCGTCGACCTTGACGCAGAAATCGTTGATCATGCGCGCCTGCGTCTGCCCGCGCGCGACGACGCGCTGGAACGCCTCGTCGTCGGCGATTTCCCAGGCGACGGCGCCTTCGCTGGACACGAATCGCGTCCAGAGGATCACGCGATCGGTCAGCGGATCGCCGGACGCGACGCCATGCGAGAACACGCCAGACGACAAATTTCGCGCCCACGCCGGAAGCGGAACCGCGGCGAGCGAAGCGGCGAACAAGGCGGCGCGGCGTGTGATCAGCATGAGCGGTCTCCCTCGCGCCGCCTTTTGTCCCCGGCGTGTGAAGCAGCGATGACAGCGGCCGCGCTGTGGCTAGCCGCCGCAGACGGAGCAGGCGGGATCGCGCGGCAGCCGCACGGTGCGGCTTTCGCCGCGCAAGCCGTCGAATAGCAACAGGCGTCCGGCCAAGCTCTCGCCCGCCTCGGCGATTTCCTTGATCGCTTCGAGCGCCATCAGCGAACCGATCACCCCGGTCAGCGCGCCGACAATGCCGACCTGCGCGCAGGTCTCCGCATTGGGCGGCGCCTCCGGCACGAAGCAGCGATAGCAGGGCAGACGTTGCTCGGACGGCAGATGCTTCGTCGCGCCGGACTTGAAGGTCGCGACTTGCCCTTCCCAGCGGCCGACCGCGCCGGAGATCAGCGTCACGCCGAGATCATGGCAGGCTTGGTTCACCGCGAAGCGCGTGGCGAAATCGTCCGTGCCGTCGAGCACGATGGCGGCGCCGTCGAGCAGTGCGCGCGCATTGTCGGCGGAGAGGCGCGTACAACGCGCGTCGATCGCGACGTGCGGATTGAGCGCCGTCAGCGCTTCCTCTGCGCGGTTAACTTTCGGCGCGCCAACTTCGTCGCTGCGATACAGCACCTGCCGTTGCAGATTGGAGAGCGCGACGACGTCGGAATCGATCAGCCGCAGCACGCCGACGCCAGCCGCAGCCAGATAAAGCGCCGCCGGCGCGCCCAAGCCGCCCATGCCGACGATGGCGACCGTCGCTGCTTTCAAGCGCTGCTGCCCCGCGCCGCCGATCTCCTTCAGCAGGATGTGGCGCGCATAGCGCTCGCGTTCGTCGGGCGAGAAGGTCATGCGCGTGCATAGTCCTTCTCCCACGAGGGGAGAAGGACGAGCCGTGCTCAAAGACCCTCGAACAGCGCCGTCGACAGATAGCGTTCGGCGAACGAGGGGATCACCACGACGATGCGCTTGCCTTTGTTTTCCGGCTTCTTGCCAAGTCTGAGCGCCGCGGAGAGGGCTGCGCCCGAGGAAATGCCCGCCGGCAAGCCTTCGAGCCGCGCCGCTTCACGCGAGGTGGCGAAGCTTTCCTCATTGGTCACGGTGATGACGTCGTCGATCACGCCGCGGTCGACGTTCTCGGGAATGAAGCCGGCGCCGATGCCTTGAATCTTGTGCGGGCCGGGCGCGCCCCCGGACAGCACAGCGGAATTTTCCGGCTCGACCGCGACGATGCGCAAATTCGGCAGGCGCGGCTTCAGCACTTGCCCAACGCCGGTGATCGTCCCGCCGGTGCCGACGCCGGCGACGAAGATGTCGAGCTTGCCGCCGGTGTCGTTCCAGATTTCCTCCGCCGTGGTGCGGCGATGGATGTCCGGGTTGGCGGGATTGGCGAATTGCTGCGGCATCACCGCTTTCGGATTCTGCGCGACGATCTCGTTGGCGCGCGCGACGGCGCCGCGCATGCCGTCCGCGCCGGGCGTCAGCACCAGTTCCGCGCCGAGGAAGGAGAGCATCTTGCGCCGCTCGAGGCTCATCGTTTCCGGCATCACCAGGATCAGGCGATAGCCGCGCTGCGCGGCGACGAAGGCGAGCGCGATGCCGGTGTTGCCGCTGGTCGGTTCGACGATGACGCTGTCAGGTCCGAGCTTGCCTTGCTCTTCCAGCGCCTGGATCATCGCCGCGCCGATGCGATCCTTCACCGAAGCCAGCGGATTGAAGAATTCCAGCTTGGCGAGGATTTCCGCGTCGACGCCATGCGCGGCGGCGAGCTTCTTCAGCCGCACCAGCGGCGTGTCGCCGATCGTCTTGGTGATGTCGTCATAGATGCGGCCGCGGCCGGGGGTGAAGGTGGCTTGGTCAGCCATGAGGGACTCCTTTGCCTAAGGGGTAACGGGACCCCGTTGCAGCGGCAAAGCCGTTCCGGCGCCGGAAGCCTTTAGCGCTCCTAACAGGCGGGGCGGGGGTTCCGTTGCGTTCAGGCGACTCAGTCCTACAGTCGCCGTCCCATGACCCCTGTCGACATGGCCGCGGCGGCCATCTTTCTCATCTGCTGGCTCGGTTACGAGCCGATCCTGCGCACGCTCTCCGGTTCGCGCGGCGGGATCAATCACGACATGGCGGTGATCCGCGAAACCTGGATCCGGCGCATGCTGAAGCGCCAGATGCGCCTGCTGGACGCCAACTTGCTCAATCACTTGCTGACCTCGGCTTCGTTCTTCGCCTCGACCAATCTCATCGTCATCGCCGCGGCGGCGGGCGCGCTGTTCGGCGGCGAAGCCGTGCTGCGCAACCTGCATTCGCTGAGCCTCGCCGCGCCCGCGCCGAACTGGCTGGTGGAAGTGAAGATCGGCCTTGTCGTGGTGACGCTGTCGCGCGGGCTGTTGGATTTCATCTGGGCCATCCGGCAGATGAATTATTGCTCGGCTTTGTTCGGCGCCGCGCCCGAGCATGACGAGGTGACGCATCACGCCGCGTTCGCGCGGGCGATGGTCAACGTGCTGCATCCGGCGTTTTCGGCGTTCAACAAGGGCGTGCGCGCCTACTATTTCGCGCTGGCGGCGGCGGCGTGGCTGGTGAGCGGCTGGGCGATGATCGTCGGCGTGATCGCGGCGATGCTCTGGCTGATGCGCCGTCAGGTCTCGAGCCAGGCCGCGGGCGGCATCCGCGAAGCGCGTCTCTTGTTCGAGGCGGAGACGGAGCCGCGCTAGACCCGCGCCAACGCGCTCTTGCGCGCGCCATAGAGCAGATAGACCGGCACGCCGATCGCCATCCAGATGAAGAAGCGCACGATCGTGCCTTGCGAGAGGCTGGAGAAGAGCCAGAGGCAGCCGCCAACGCCGACAAGCGCGATGAGCCAAGCCGCGGGCACGCGGAACGGCCGCGCGCGCGATGGATCGCGTTGGCGCAACACAACGAGCGAGACACACACCGCGATGAAGGCCGCCAGCGTGCCTGCATTGGCGAGCGCGGCGATTTCGTCCAGCGTCAGCAAGCCGGCGAGCGCTGAGCACACGACCGCGGTGAACAGCGTCACGATCACCGGCGTTCCGAGCTTTTCGTGTACGCTGCCCAGCGTGCGCGGCAGCAGCCGGTCGCGCGCCATCACGAAAAAGATGCGGCTCTGCCCGAACAAAAACGCCAGGATGACGGTGGGTAGCGCGATCACTGCGGTTGCGCCGACGAATTGCGCCGCCCATTCATAGCCGAGCGAGCGCACGATCAGCGCCAGCGGCTCGTCGCTCTTGGAAAAGTCGCCGACATTCATCGCGCCGATCGCGGCGGCGCCGATCGCCATATAAAGCAAAGTGCAGATCACCATCGAGCCGATGATGCCGATGGCCAGATCGCGCGCGGGGTTCTTCGTTTCCTCGGCCGCGGTGGACACCGCGTCGAAGCCATAAAAAGCGAAGAAGATGAGCGCGCCCGCGGCCATCACGCCAACCTTGCTGGCGCCGTGCTGCACCGCGCCCCAGCCATAAGGCGCGAACGGCTGGAAATGCGCGGCGTCGAAATGGCCGAAGGCCAGCACGAGAAACACCACCAGCGCCGAGAGCTTCAGCACGACCAAGAGCGCATTCACCGTGGCGCTTTCGCGCGTGCCCAAGATCAGCGCGCCGGCGACGACGAAAATGATCAGCACGGCCAGCGGATTGAAATGCAATTGCTGTCCGGCGATTTCGCCGAACGGCAGCATCTCGGGGATGTCGAGATGCAAACTGTGCAGGAAACCCGCGGCGTAGCCCGACCAGCCCACCGCGACCGCGCTCACCACCACGGTATATTCGAGGATCAGCGCCCAGCCGACGATCCAGGCGATCAGCTCGCCCAGCGCAACATAGCTATAGGTATAAGCGCTGCCGGCGGCGGGCATCATGCTCGCAAGCTCGGCATAAGCGAGCGCGGCGCAGGCGCAGACGATGCCGGCGATCGCGAACGAGACGATGACGGCGGGGCCGGCCATGCC
>DASZSK010000035.1:0-47745 GCA_035548735.1 Caulobacterales bacterium
TGACGCCGCCCGACCAATACGATGTGCCGGCGATCGACACGGCGCTGGAGCATTGCAAGGCCGCGATGGACGTGGCGCTAGACGGATGAACCACGCGGACTGGCCGATTACGCCCGAAGCGATCGCGCCATTTCTCATTGCCGTGAGTTTGGTCGAGCTGACGCCGGGCCCAAACATGGCCTATCTCGCGGCGCTATCGGCCTCGGAAGGTCGCGCTGCAGGTTTGCGGGCCGTGGCTGGCATCACGCTTGGCCTGACAGTCTACATGCTCGCCGCCGTGTTCGGCGTGGCGGAACTCGTGGCCGCCATTCCGTTGACCTATGCCGTGCTGCACTGGTGCGGCGTAGGTTATCTGCTGTTTCTGTCGTGGGAGGCGTGGCGCGGCGCGGAAGAGACCTCGCCCGGTCACGCCGCCCATGCTGACAACGCGCCCTTCTGGCGCGGCTTGATCGCGAATTTGCTGAACCCAAAGGCCGCGGTGTTTTACATCACGTTGTTGCCAGGGTTTATTTCCGCCGATCATGCGGCAATCTGGGTCCAGGCGCTTATCCTTGGCATCGTCCACATCGCCGTCAGCGTGGCCGTGCATTTGTCCATCGCGCTCGGCGCCGCGCGGGCAGGCGCGGTGATCGCCACAGTGGGACGCGGAACTCACCTGCGGCGAGGCATGGCGCTCGTGATCGCCGCGATCGCGATTTGGATCGCGTTTACGCCGACAAATTGATCACGCCGCCTCGGCCGGCTTCGTCGCCAAAGGCGATATGGGCGCCATCGGGGCTCCAGGCCAGCGCGATGACCGCGCCTTCGCCTGGCTCATCCAAATCAATCACGCTTTGATCGGAAAAGCGCGCGAGCATCACGGCGCCATCGGCGTAGCCGATCGCCAGCAATTCCTCGCTTGGATGGAAGGCCACGACTGTAACCAAGGGCTCGCGCGCGCCGATCAGCAAGGGCTGTTTCCCTTGCGGTCCCGCTTTGCCGACGAACGGCCAGACGACGGCGCAATCGGCGCCCGAAGTCGCCAGCCAGCGCCCGCGCTTGTCCCAGGAAAAGCTGCGTGTCTTGGCGGCGTAGCCGCTCATGCGCAGATCGAGCTTGTCCGGCATGCGCCAGCCATGCAGCTCGTTTTCCTGCATCGCCGAGACGACGTAATCGGCGTCCGGCGACAGAGTCACCGTGAGGTGTGAGCCGGCCCAGCTGAGCGGTACGCCCTTGTCGTCCGGCATCAACGCATAGCGCAGCGTGACACCGCCATAATGGCTGACCGCCAGCCGCCGGCCCTTCGCATCGAGCGCCAGCCCGCCGATCGTCGACGGGGCCGTAAATCGGTGCGATTCCGCGCCATTCTTGAACACGACGGCATGCTTGCCGACGCCGGCGACGATCACGTTGGATGTCGCGCTGGCGGCGAGATGATCAACCCACTTGCCGCCAAAGTCTGCGAAAACTTCGGCATCACCTTCGGGAGACACCGAGCAAACCTTTCCGTCGTCGCCGCCGGTCAGCAGGCGCCTTCCATCGGGATGCAGGGCGGCGCAAAGCACGGCGCCGTCGTGCACGTCGTGCTTCGTCTTGTTGGCAACGTTGAGGACTGAACCGTCTCCCAGTGCAAACAGCGCAGCGTCGCCGATCCAATGTACGCCCGTCGCGGGCGCGCCCAGCGCAAGCCTCTGGCCCTTTGTGTAGACGAGCGCCGTCACGCCGCGCACGCGGCGAAAGCGATCTCCAGTTGTGCGCGGTCGAGATTGCGGCCGATGAAGACGAGGCGCGAGACGCGCTTCTCGTCGTCGCGCCATTCGCGTTGCGTGTCGCCTTCGAGGATCATGTGCACGCCCTGCACGACGAACCGCTTCGGCTCGTCCGGAAAGGCGATGATGCCCTTGAGGCGCAGAATGTCAGGTCCGCGTTCCTGCGTGAAATCATTGAGCCAGGGCAACAGCTTGTTCGGGTCGATCAGCTTGTCGGTCGAGAGCGAGACGCTGGAGATGCCGGCCGCGCCGACATGGTCGTCTTCATGATGGTGGTGATGAGCATGCTCGTGATGATGATGCTCGTGCTCATGATCATGGTGATGCTCGCAGGCTTCGTCGCATTCATGGTCCGGCAAGAAGTGCGGATCGAGTTCTGTCACGCGATCGAGATCGAAAGCGCCCTGGTTCAAGATTTTGTCGAGCGCGATATTGGAGCGCTGCGTGCGATGTATTTTCGCCGTCGGATTGATGCCGCGGATGCGCCGCTCCAGCGCAATCAGGTCTTCCTCGCTGACGAGATCGGTCTTGTTCAGGAGAATGATGTCGGCGAAGGCGATCTGCTCGACTGCTTCCGGCGCATCATCCAGGCGGAGCGCCAGATGCTTGGCGTCCACAACTGTCACGATCGCATCGAGCATCGTCTTGGCGCGCACATCGGCGTCGACAAAGAAGGTCTGCGCTACGGGCGCGGGCTTTGCGAGGCCGGTGGTCTCGACCAGGATCGCGTCGAAGCGGCCCTTGCGTTTCATCAGGCCTTCGATGACGCGGATGAGGTCGCCGCGCACGGTGCAGCAGACGCAGCCATTGTTCATCTCGAACACTTCTTCGTCGGCGTCGACGATGAGATCATTGTCGATGCCAATCTCACCGAACTCGTTGACGATGACGGCGTACTTTTTCCCATGCTGTTCTGAAAGAATGCGGTTCAGAAGCGTGGTCTTGCCGGCGCCGAGATAGCCGGTGAGCACGGTGACGGGGACGGGTTGGGTCGCGGTTTCGGTCATCGCCGGCATAGATAGTCATTCCGGCAGGCTTCGCCAGCGGCTATAAAGCGGCAAAACATCAGGGAGGGGCCGTTGGCGCGAGTGAAACACGTCGTGCGCTGGGGCGGGGTCCTATTGGCCGCGGCCCTGGTGCTGGCCGGCATCGGCGCGGGCGTCATCTATTATCTGATCTCTCGCCTGGACATCCGCAGCGAGATCGCCAGCGCGGTGGAGCAGTCCACAGGCCGTAAATTGACCATCGCCGGCCGCGTGGGCGTCAGCTTCTGGCCGGTCTTGGGGCTTGAGGCGCATAACGCCTCGCTGGCCAATGCCGCCGGCGGACGCGCGCCGGCGCTGGTGCAGATGGATGCGATCCACGTTGGGGTCGAGATTGCGCCACTGCTTCACCGTGAAGTCGTGGTGCGCGAACTGGCGTTCGACCGGCCGCGCATCGCCTTGGAGATCGGCCTCGACGGCGTTCCCAACTGGCGGATGCAGCCGACGCGGCCGTCCGCGGCGCCGGCGCCGACGCAGCACGCGCCCGCCAATCAGACTGCCGCGCCGGAAGACTTCAGCCTCCGCCAGATCCGCATCAGCGACGGCGAAGTGACATTTTTCGACATGCGTCGCAATCTCGGCTGGACGCTCAGCAGCGCCGATCTCCGCGCGGCTTTGATCAGCATGGAGCGGCCGTTCACGATCACGGGCAGCGTGTCCTATCTGGGCAAGCCGGTGACGATGCGGTTGGAGGTCGGCTCGCCGCGATTGGCGATGACGGCGCGGCCTTCGCCGATGAAGCTCTCGATGCAGAGCGAACTTCTGAACGCCGAGTTCGAGGGAACGTCGACGGCGGCGACCGGAGATCTTTCCGGCCGGGTGCGCGCGTCGGGACCAAGTCTCCGACGCCTCGTGGCGTGGGCAGGCGCGCCGATCACCGGCGGCGGCGGACTGGAAGCCTTCGCGGTCTCGGGAATGCTGGACGTGCACAACGCGCAATATTCCTTCAGCAACGCCGGGTTTTCGATCGACCAGGTGCGCGGACGCGGCGACTTCGTGCTGATGCGCCGCTACGACAGACCCTATATCAGCGGCCGCCTCGAGCTGTTCGATTTCGACTTCAATCCATATCTCACCGGCATGCCGGCGCCGGCGCCGGTCGGAGCGGAAGGCGCGCCGGCGGGCGCGCCAGGATCGAGCGCAACGCCATTGGCGGCGGTCATGGCGGCGCCGCGCGCGCTCGACATCGCGCAGCCGCCGCGCGAAGCGCCTGCGGATTTCTCCGGTCTCAAGGCGGTCAACGCCGACCTCGAACTCACCACGCACAAGGTGCTGTTCCAGCACATGCAGATCGATCGCGCGATGCTCGGCCTAGTTTTGCAGGACGGCCATATCTCCGCGACGCTTTACCAGCTGAACCTTTATGGCGGCTCGGGAAGCGGGCGTGTAGAACTCGACGCGAGCCAACCAGATGTGCGTTTCGAACAAAATCTTTCGGTGCATGGCGTCGACGCCAACCGCTTCCTGTCGGACGCCGTGAATTTTCAAAACGTCGAAGGCACGACGGAGCTGACCTATAGCGTCCACGCCCAAGGGCGAAGCCAAAGCGATCTCATCAAGGCAATGGACGGTCACGCGCATATCGAAGTCATCACCGGGGCCTTGCGCGGGGTCGATCTTGGCGGACTGGCGCGGACGATCAGCAACGCCTTGCACGGCGAATTGATCGAACCGCAGGCGCGCACGCCGTTCCAGGGTTTCAGCGCGAGTTTCGCGATCGCCGACGGCGTTCTGGCCAGCGACAATGTGAGCTTTCATACGCCGGAGCTGACCATGCCGGGCATCGCCGTCATCGACATTCCCGGCCGCCGGATCGACGCACGCCTCGCGCCGCGTTCGTCTCATGGCGGCATCGTCATCCCGTTCTCGGCGCGCGGCCCGTTCGACACCATTCATTACACGTCCGATCTGCGTGATCGCGCGAAACGCGAAATCGAGGCGAGGGTGAGAGCCGTGCAGGCCGCATCGCGTTAGTGGAAATGCTTTCCCTGGCGTTCGCCGCGCCCTAGACTTCGGTATCAGTCGAAGGACAAAGCATGTCTGGTGCTGGAAGCGGGCGTAAGGGCGGAGAAAGCGCGCGTCACGAGCTGTCCGGGACCAATCTTGAGCGCGCAGGCGACTACAATCAACGCGTCATGCTGCAGGCGATCCGCGTGAACGGGCCGATCACGCGCTCCGATCTCGCGGCGATGAGCGGGCTGACGGCGCCGACGATCGCCAACATCACCAAGAAGTTGCTGGGGCTGGGGCTGATCAGTGAGGCGGGGCGTTTGCAGGGCGCGCGTGGTCAGCCGGCGATGCAGCTCATCGTCAATCCGGACGGCGCGTTCTCGATCGGCGTCAACATCGATCGCGACCACATCACCGTGGTGATGCTCGATCTTGAAGGCCGCGTACGCGCGCGCGCTTCTCAGGAAGTGAGCTTCGCCATGCCTTCCGACGTCGCGGCGTTCTTCCGCGGGCAGGTGAAGGCGATGCTGGGGCGCGGCGGGGTCCCACGCTCGCGCGTGATCGGCGTCGGCGTGGCGAAGCCAGACGATCTGGGCAATGTCGCTCTGCCGCATAGGCCGGCGAACTACGAGGTCTGGGATCGCATCGATATCGCCAAGCTGTTTTCCGACGTGTTGCCGCTGCCTGTGTTCGTCGAAAACGACGCGGTCGCCGCCTCGATTGGCGAGCTGCAATTTGGCCATGGGCTTAAGGCGCCGAGCTTTTTCTATATCTTGATCAGCGCCGGTTTGGGCGGCGCACTCGTGATCGACGGGGTCACCTATCGCGGCGCCAATGGGCGCAGCGGCGAACTGGGCTTTCTACCGTTGCGCGGCCGGAAGGGACGCACGCTGCAGGAGGAGGTTTCGCTGTCGGCGCTCTATCGATTGTTGCGCGAAGGCGGCGTTCAGGCGTTCACGCCGGACGATTTGACGGCGCTGAAGCCGAAGGGGGCCGCGCTGGCGGCCGAGTGGCTCGATCGCGCCGCCGACTTGCTGATTGACCCGCTGATCGCCGTCGATTGCCTCATTGATCCAGACGCAGTCTTTTTGGGGGGCCGCTTGCCCGCGGACTTTGTTGACGCGCTGGCGCAGAAATTAAGCGCGCGCCTGGCGCGTGCGAGCCACGCTATTCCCGTGATCGCGCCGGTCCGCCGCGCGGCGATGGCGGCGGACGCGCCGGCGATCGGCGCGGCCATCCTGCCGTTCCAGGCTCAGCTCTTCCCGTCGCGCGAAGCCTTGATGAAAACGGCCGTCGCATGAAGGTCATAGTGGCGGCGCTGGCCGCGGCGTTGTTGTTTGGCGGCGCCGCCTTCGCCCAAGATGGACCTCTCGTCCGCACCACGCTCGGCGCCGTTCGCGGCGAAACACGCAGCGACGGCACAAGCGTTTTCCGTGGCATGCCGTTCGCAGAGCCGCCGATTGGTGCGCGGCGATGGCGTCCGCCACAGCCGGCCGCCACGTGGCGCGGCGTGCGCGTGGCGACAAGTCCCGGACCCGCATGTGCGCAGAATTCCTACGGCTGGAACGAAGCGGATGCGCGCCGATCGAGCGAGGATTGCCTCTATCTCGATGTGCGCACGCCGCGCCTGGGCCGGCGCGCGCGTTTGCCCGTGATGGTCTGGATTCACGGCGGCAGCAATCGCGCGGGTTCGGGCGGAGACAAGGTGCTCGCCTCGTTTCCGCTGCGCGGCGTCGTGATGGTTGGCGTTCAGTACCGCTTGGGCGCGTTCGGCTTCCTTTCGCATCCTGAGCTGACAGCGGAATCATCGAGCCATGCATCCGGCAATTATGGCCTGATGGATCAGGTGGCGGCGCTGGAATGGGTCCGCGCGAATATCGCGGCGTTCGGCGGCGATCCGCGAAACGTCACTATTGTCGGCGATAGCGCTGGCGCGCAGGACGTCGGCCTGCTGCTCGTTTCACCTCTGGCGCGCGGGCTGTTTGCGAAGGCGATTGAGGAAAGCGGCACGGCGCAGTTTGGTTGGCCCACGCGAAGCCTGCGGCAAAACGAGGACATCGGCCGGCAGCTGGAGCATTTGCTGAACGCGCATTCTCTGGCCGACATGCGCCGCGCCAGTACGGCGGAGATTCTCGCCGCCGATCTACGCATGCAATCGCCGACCATCACCGATCAAAGCTATCTGTGGCTGCAGATTGCCGTGGACGGCCGCGTGTTGCCGGCCGCTCCGCATGATCTTTTTGCCGCAGGGCTTTCGGCCAATGCGCCGCTCCTCATCGGTAGCAATGCGCGTGAGCTGAGTTTGCCCGGCGGAAACGATCATGCAGACGCTTTCATGCGCATGGCGTTTGGCCCGCGCGAACAGGAAGCCCGCGCCCTCTATAATTTCGCGGGGCCGCCCGATCACCGCCTGGGCGATGCCTATGAGCAATTGGCGACAGACGTGACGTTTCGTTGTCCGGTCGTCGAGACGGCGCGCTTACATGCCCGCGCCGGGCGGCCGGTCTATCAATACCAGTTCGATCACACTGAGCCCGATGGCGCGGCGGTGCACCATAGCGGCGAACTTGCTTTCGTTTACGGCGACCTGCCGGTGGCGCCGGACCAGCCGCACGTCACCATGCAGGCCTATTGGGTGAATTTCGCCCGCACCGGCGATCCGAACGGGGCGGGTCTGCCGCATTGGCCGAGGTTCGACCTGCAGCACCGGGGCTATATCGAGTTTAGTGATTCCGGGCCGCGCGCGCTGGCCGATCTGCGCGGCGCGGCGTGTCGGCTGTTGCCGCGGCTCTAAGCGAGAGCTGCATCCTTCGGCGTATCCTCCAGCGTATCGTACCAGCTGAACTTCAGGATGATCGAACAGGCCGCGACGATGGCGATGGCGACGGCGAATTTGGTCCATTCCTGAATGACGAGGAAAATCGGCGAAGCCGTGATGGCCGTCTGCCAGATGACGCCGACCACGACGTTGAAGGCGTCGAGCCAGAACCGCTTGTTCCTGGCGATGCCCGGCGTCTCGGCTTCGCATGCGCGGTGCACCGGCTGCCAGAAACCCCATGGCCGCGTTTTGCGGTAGAAGTCCTTAAGTCGTTCCATGTCGGTGGCTGGCGCGGCGTAGGAGCCGAGGATGCAGGCGAGCACGCAAAGCGCAAACACCGCCGGAAATGCATTCAACGCCGTGACCTGCGCGGGGTCGACGCCGAACAGCGCGAGGAACGTGAGCCATTCCGGCTTCGCCAGCGCGAGCGCGCTGATGATGCCGACGGCCATGCCGGCGCAATAACCCCAGCCGTTCATGCGCCACCAATACCATTTGATGACGTTGGCGGCGGTGTAGCCGCCATAGAGGCCGGAGGTGATCCAGAGCAAAATGTCGTTGATCGAGCCGAGAAAGAACCCAATCGCCGTGCCGCCGGCGGCGAAGGCGAACGATACGATCATACTGGCGAATACGTAGTGTTTGTCCGGCGCGTCCTTGCGTACGTACTTTTTGTAAATGTCGCTCACGAGATAGGCCGGCGCTGCATTGAGCGCGGCGGAGAAGGCAGCCATGAAGGCTGAAAGCAATCCAGCCAGCGTCAGCCCCAGCAGACCCGTCGGGATGAAATGGCTGAGCGCAAACGGCAGCACCGCTTCAAAGTCGCCATGAAACTGGCGTCCAGCCGCGACGGCGGCTTGGCTTTCGCGGGTCCATTCCGGCCCGACGAAGCAAAGCGCCAGAACGCCCAAGCCCGTGATCAGCAGATAGCGCGGAAAGTAGAGCACGACGTTGACGAAAAAGCTGATCAGCGCCGCTTCCTTGGGCGACCGCGCCGAGAGAAGCCGCTGCATATCGTAGTTCGGCGCTGGTCCCGCGCCCGCCTGGAAGACGCCTTTGAACAGCATGAGCAAGAGGAAGATGGTGAAAAGCGAATAGCCGTCGCTGGCGATCTTGCGCTGCGCTTCCTCGGCCACGATGCGGTTATCGGCGCTGGCGGTATGCGCGACGCTGGCCCAGTCGAGGTCGAGGCTCCAGCGCGGCATGAGCTGATCCCAGCCGGCGGGCGTGACGGCGTGGATCATTTGCGGCGTGACTTGCTGCATGGCGATGATGGCGATGGCGACGCCGACGATCGACTTCATCACAAATTGCAGCACTTCGGTTAGGACGACGCTGAACATGCCGCCCTTGATCATGTAGAGCGTGGTCAGCGCCACGACGATCACGCCGTAGAGCTTGTCGTTCATCAAGGGATCATCGCTCAGACGCCAGGGCGAGAAATCGGCGACCAGTTTGCCGATGCCGAGGAAGCCGAACGCCATGTAGCCGAGCACGGTGATGAGCGCGAACAATACGATGATGAAGTGCGAGGCGCGCGCCCCAGGCCCATCGCCAAAGCGGAAGGTCACCCATTCCGCGCCGGTCAAAACGTTGGAGCGGCGTAGCCAAACAGCGAGGAACGCCATCAGGAAAATCTGATTGAACACCGGCCAGAGCCAGGGAATCCAAACGCTCTTCAGACCGTAAACGACGATCAGTGAAACCATCCACATCGTGCCTGCGACGTCGAATTGGCCCGATGCGTTGGAGAGCCCCAACACGTACCAGGGCAGGCGCTTGCCGGCCAAAAAGTACGCTGCGAGATTCTTATCGGCATATTTCGAAACCCAGAAGCCCAAGCCGATGGTCGCTGCGAGGTAGGTGATGATGATCGCGATATCGATCGGGCTCAGCATGTTTCCCCCTATTGTTTTTGCGCCGCTGCGAGGCGCTTCAGTCTTGCGCTGGCTTCCAGCATGGCGCGCCCATTGTGATAGGGGCACTTCCAGAACCCGGCTTTATAGGTGCGATCGGGGTTGGGCAGGTCGAGATCGGACCACCAGGTCCACTCGCCGCGCGCGCGGTCGATCTGGTGCACTTGGATGAAGCGCCAAACTGCGCGGGCGGCATCGTAGAATGCGGCGTCGCCCGTGGGCTCGTACGCATTGAGAAAGCCCACGATCGCTTCGCTTTGCACCCACCATACACGACGCCCGTCAACTTCGCCGCTGAAGCTTCGTTCGCTGCGAAGCGCGCCTTGATTGTCGACGCCTTCGCGAAGTGTCGTACGCGCCAGATCGATGACAAGTGGATAGAGCCGCTGCGTCTCCGCTTGGGACAAGGCTTCGCCGGCGCGCCAAAGCAGCCAGCTTGCCTCGATATCGTGTCCAAAGGAGATGCTCTCGGAGCGGTCCGTCCAATCGAGATCGAGGAAGAGGCGGATATGCTTGGTGCTGGGGTTGAACAGGCGCTGTTCAAAGATGCGAATGCAGTTGTAAAGCGCTTCTTCAACACGGGCCGACGGCGCGATGGTGTGGAGAGCCGTGTACGCTTCGAGAATGTGAAGATGCGTGTTCTGGCTCTTCGCGGTGTTGGCGTCGAGGTCGCTCAGCCGCACGTCGACGAGCGGCGACCAATCTTGCGCCAACGCTTCGATATAGCCGCCATGCGCCGGATCGACGAAGTGTGTTTCGAGCAGATCGAACAGAGCAAGCGCGAGATCGCGGGCGCCCGCGATGCGCGTGGCGGCGAAATATTCGCTGAGCCCGTATATCGCGAACGCCTGCGCATACGCTTGCTTTTTGGCGTTGACGGCGCGACCGCCGGCATCGAGCTCCCACATGATGCCGCCATGCCGGTGATCCACGAACTGATCGCGGAGATAAGCGTAGCACCGATCCGCGAGGCTTCGCGCCTGAGGGCGCTCGCGCGCTGCAACGCTGAAGAACCAGAGGAGGCGCGCGTGCAGGATCGCGCCCTTGTTGGCGAGCGGCTGTGGGCGGTCGCGTTCGTCGACCTCTCCGTAAAATCCGCCGCGCTCCAGATCGACCGCCTTGGTCGACCACCAATGCAGTATGGCGTCGAGTTCGGCCTCGCATTCCGCGGCAAACGCGAGATGGTCGTCATGCGTCGTCACGGAAAGCGGAGCGCCTGGTTCTTCTCGATCAGCGCGATGCGCTGCGCGACGCACGCGGCGGACGTGAGCGCGTCGGGCGGCGTGTGCATCACGTAATCGACCAGCCGCGCGATCGAGGACGTCGCCACATGCATGCGCGTGTCGGACGAGCCGTAATAGATGAACACTTCGCCTTGTGCGTTGACGATCCAGCCATTGGAAAAGGTTACGTTGGAGACATCGCCGACGCGCTCCTCGCCCTCCGGCGCCAGGAAATGCCCGCCCGGTGCGTGCGTGACGAGCCATGGCTTATCCAGCGCGGTCATGAACATGTAGAGCACGTAGCGAAGGCCGGCCGCGGTGTTGCGCACGCCGTGCGCCAGATGCAGCCAGCCATGCGGCGTCTTGAGCGGCGCCGGACCCTGGCCGTTCTTCACTTCCTTGATCGTGTGATAAATCTTCGGATCGACGATGATCTCTTCCTCGATGCGCGGGTTGGTGATGTCGCGCGCGAGGCCCCAGCCAATTCCGCCACCGGCGCCGACGCTGATGAAGCCGTCCTGCGGGCGCGTGTAGAGACCGTATTGGCCATCCACGAACTCGGGATGCAGCACGACATTCCGTTGCTGGCCGGAGCGCGTGACGAGATCGGGCAGGCGCTCCCATGTCCGCAAATCTTTGGTTCGCGCGATGCCGCATTGCGCCGTGGCGGCGGAGAGATCGTGCGGCAACGTTTGATCTTTGCGCTCCGTGCAGAAGAGGCCGTAGATCCAGCCATCCTCGTGCGCGGTCAGACGCATGTCGTAGACATTGGTGTCGGGCTCGCTCGTCTGCGGCATCGCCACAGGGCGTTCCCAGAACTGAAAGCGATCAACGCCCGTCTCGCTTTCCGCCACCGCGAAGAAGGATTTTCTGTCGACGGCTTCGACGCGAACCATCAGCAGGTATCGGCCGCGCCAGAGAATGGCGCCGGAATTGAACGTCGCATTGACGCCAAGCCGTTCCATCAGGAACGGATTGGATTGCTCTTCGAAGTCATAGCGCCAGTGGAGCGGCGTGTGCGCCGCGGTGAGCACCGGGTTCTTCCAGCGCTGATAGACGCCGTTGCCGAGGCCCACTGGCTGGTTGCTTTGCTCGATGAGCGCGACGTGCTCCAGATGAAGGGCTCTGCGACGGCGCTCGAATTCGCTCAGCATCAAGGGCTCCGGTTCGGCGCGGGGCGGCGGACGCTCCCGAGCAGCATCGGCGCGCGCGTTGAATTATGCAAATCATTTTAAAGAAGCGTCGCGGCGATCAGGCCGCGGTTTGCGCCTTCTTCGCCGCGTCGTCGGCGCGACGGCCGGTCAATTCGACCATGTGATCGAACTGCGCCTCGAAGGTCGCCAGCCCCTGTGTGAGCGAGCGCAGCTCCATGATCAGGTCCTGACGCTCCGTGTGAGGCAGATAGACCTCCACACGGTCCCAGCCCGGCCAGCCTTCGCGCGCGTCGAAGCCGAGGATTTGCCCGTTGCGGCGGGTAATGGTCGAGTTGATGCGCGAGGTGAACGAGGAGGGCGTCATGATGACCAGCTTCTCGATCGGCTCGAGCAGGACTGGTTGGCATTGCGCCAAGCCTTCGCTCATGGCCAGCTTGCCGGCGGCGTGAAAGGAATGCTCGGAAGAATCCACCGGGTGATAAGCGCCGTCGATCAACGCGACGGAGACGTCGATCACCGGGTAGCCGATCGGTCCTTTTTCCATCGCGGCGCGCACGCCTTCTTCGACGGCCGGTATCCATTGGCGCGGTATGGCGCCGCCGGTGATGCGATCTTCGAACTGGAAGCCCGAGCCGCGCGGCAGCGGCTTGATCTCGATCGTGCAATCGCCGAACTGGCCGTGGCCGCCAGTTTGCTTCTTGTGCCGGCCTTTCTGGGTCACGCCCTTCTTGATGGTTTCACGGAAAGGCGTGCCGGGCTTTGTGGTTGTCACCTCCACGTTGAAGCGTGTCTTGAGCCGATCCAGCACTTGGCGAAGATGCGGCTCGCCTTGGCCGAGCAGCAAGATTTCATGCATCGCGGCGTCGTGCACGACGCTGAGGCCCGGGTCTTCCTCGACCAGCTTCGCCAGCGCGCCAGAAAGGCGCACGTCGTCTTTGCGGTCCTTGGTGGCGATGGCGATTTGATAAACCGCGAAGCGCGGCGGCGGTGCGATCCTCTGATGTGGCGCGCCATTGGCTGAAATGAGATCGCCCGCGGCTATGGGATCAATTTTCCCAATCGCTCCGATTTCGCCGTCGGTGATCGTCGCCGCCTTCTTGAATTGGCCGCCCTGCATCGAGAACAGAGCGCCGGCGCGGCCGGACGACCCGTCGCTCAGAGCGAACTGGGCGCTGTCGGCGAGGGCGCCGAAGGCGCGCGCGATGGCGAGCTTTCCGGCCTGACCGGCGTGTGAAACCTTCATCACGTAAGCGCCTGCGCCATCGAGACCCAGCCGCTGCGCCGCTTTCGCCGGTTCGGGGGCGTCATGGCGAAGCGCCTTCAAGAGCCGGCGCAGACCAAAGCCTTGGTTTGCGGCGCCGAGGAACACCGGCACGATCAGGCCCTCGCTCGTCTCACGGATGAGGTCTGCGAACACCGTGTCCTGGCTTGGCGTTTGATCGCTGAGCAATTGCTCCATCAGGTCGTCGTCGTGATCGGCGAGCTGCTCAAGCAGATGAAAGTGCGCTTCCGCTTCGCGCTCGACGAGATCGGCGGGAATGTCGACGCGCTCGGATGCGACGCCAGGGCGATAAATGAAGGCGCGTTCGAGCGCGAGATCGACGAAGCCCGCGACCTCTTCGCCTTTCCAGATCGGAATTTGCCGCGCCACCATTGGCTGGGTGCTCGCCGGCTGCAGCGCTTCCAGCAGATCGCGCACGCGCCCGTGCGCTTGATCGATCTTGTTGATGAAGAGCGCGCGCGGGATGTTGAGCCGCTCAAGCTCCTTCAGAAGGGGCTGCAGCAGCACCGCCTTGTCGGGCGCGGGATCAGCGACGACGAGCGCCATGTCGACAGCCGGCAGGGCGTAATCGATCTCGGCGGCGAAATCGATGGCGCCGGGCGTGTCAATCATCACGTAGCGATCGCCCATGAAGTCGATGGCGGTGATGCTGGTCTCGGTCGAGGGGCCCGGCGGAGCGATCGGTTGCGCCTTTCCGTCCGGCGCCACGGCGGCCAATTCCTGGATCAAGGTTGTCTTGCCCGCCCCGCTGGGGCCAAGCACAGCGACCGCGCGAACCGAGGGGGATTTTTTCGCAGCCAAGCGCACCTCCATACCGAGATGGGCGCGCTAACCGGGCGCCGCTTACCGGCGGCCTTCGGC
The DNA here is from genome assembly GCA_035548735.1 of Caulobacterales bacterium. Taxonomy (GTDB): domain Bacteria; phylum Pseudomonadota; class Alphaproteobacteria; order Caulobacterales; family Aquidulcibacteraceae; genus Vitreimonas. Next base: position 13,996 of record DASZSK010000035.1, read on the forward strand.
CGTTCTTGGGGATATGTTTGGCCCTTTATCCGCGCTCTGCAAGGGCGCGCGTGCCGCCAGAGGGACTCGAACCCCCGACCCCCTGATTACAAATCAGGTGCTCTACCAGCTGAGCTATGGCGGCGTCGGCGCCTTATGCCCCCGTCCAGCCTGAGCTGGAACAGGCATTTTCATTTGGCGTTTTCAGATTGGGCGATTTCTGGAGACGATTATGAAGGAAATCAAATCGATTGTCCTTGCCGCCCTGGCCTCCGTGATGCTGGCGGGCTGCGGCACGCTGGTTGGAGCGGGAACCGGCGCCGCCATTGGCGCGGCCGTCGGGAACAACACCGGCAGCGGCGACGCCCAGCAGGGCGCCGCGGTTGGCGCAGCCGCTGGCGCGGTTGCAGGCACTGTCGCCGGCCACCACTAATTCGCCGCAGTCTGACGCTTTTCCCCCCGACGCTTCCTTTGATACGAGGAGGCGTCGGGTGGGCTTATGCAGACGGGCGGAACGACTTCATCGCTGCAGGCGCGTTTGTTCGGCCCCGGGCCGAAGCGCATCCTCTCGATCGACGGCGGCGGTGTACGCGGCATCCTCGCCGCGGGCATGCTTGGCGAGATCGAACGCCGGCTTAAGCGTCGCAGCGGCAAGGCTGATTTTCGTCTCTGTGATTATTTCGATTTGATCGGCGGCACGTCGACCGGTTCGATCGTCGCCGCGGCCTTGGCTATGGGCCGCTCGGTCGATGAAGTCACGCAGCTCTATCGCGAACTCGCGCCGCAAGTGTTCGCCGCGGATGGCGCCAATGCCGGCATCCGCAAGCCGCGCTTCGACGCCGATCGTCTGGAGGCGGCTCTCGCGCGCGAACTCGGCGATCACGAGCTGGGCTCGGCGGCGTTGCGCACGGGTTTCGCCGTGTTCACGAAGCGCATCGACACGGGTTCCGCCTGGACGCTCACTAACAATCCGCGCAGCGCGTTTTGGGATGGTCCGGAGCACGGCTTTCCCAATCGCCGCTTTCAGCTTCGCAAGCTGGTGCTCGCCAGCGCCGCTGCGCCGACCTTCTTCGAGGAACGCTGCATCCAGCTTATTCCCGAGGGCGAAACCGCGCCGCCGGGCGTTGATACGCTGGCCGAGTTCGTCGATGGCGGCGTCGCCGCGCTCAATGATCCCAGTCTCCAGCTGCTGAAGGTGGCGACGCTCGCGCCCTATGGTTTCAACTGGCCGACCGGCGATGATCGCTTGCTGATGGTCTCCGTCGGTACGGGCTATTGGCGTCCGGCGCTCCGCTACGACACGCTCGACCGCGACCTGCTGCACACGATTGCGCCGGCTGCGGCGCGTGCGGTGTTTGCCTTGAAGTCGATGATCCACGACGCTTCGCTCAACACGCTGGTGACGATGCAATCGCTGTCGGAATCGCCCAGGCCGTGGCGCATCAATAGCGAGATCGGCGATATGCGCGGCGCGCGGCTTTCGCCGGTGCCCGTGTTGCATTTCCAGCGCTTCGACGCGCGCCTCGACGATCAGGACGAGATGCGCAAACTCGGCCTCCAGTACGAACCGGCTGACCTTGAAGCGATGAAGGAGATGGCGACGGACGATGGCGCCACGCTCGCGCGCCTGCACGAGATTGGCCGCTGCGCCGGTGAGAACTACTTCAAGCGCCAGAAGGGCGATCCGCCGTGGGAGAGCCTCATTTTTCCCGCCCGGTTCGATCCGCAATGGTTCAGCGGACCGCCGGACACGCCGTCGCGCTTGCGGATCGAAGCGATGGGGCGCGTTTTCGGGAAAAGGTAGCGCCACGCGGCGGGGACGCCTAAGAACGGGACGCCAAGGGGACAATTGCGCCGTGGGCGCAGGCTGAAAAAGGGGAGATCGGCAGATGAGCGGGTTCTTCGACGCCTTGTTCCGGCTGTTGTTCGGAAGCCGCGGCTCGACGGCGCCGCGTACGTCGCCTCCGCCTCCGCCCCCGCCGCGTTCCGCGCCGCCGGTTCCGCCTCCAGCGGCGCCTCCACCGCCGCCGCCTCCGCCGCCGCCCCCTGCGACACCCATCAGTCCGCCCGCGCCGCCGGTGGCGCCTTTGCCGCCGCCTCCGCCTCCGCCGCCGCTGACGCCGACATCGCCGCCAGTCGGCGGGCTGTCGTTCCTGGACACGCTGAAGGCGCAGTCACGCGATCCGATCGGCAAGGCGGATTTCCAGGGCGTGGCGCAACGCTTCAACTGCGAATGGGAAGCGGTGGCTGCGGTCGCCAAGGTTGAATCCGGCACGGTGGGCGCGTTTGGGCCGGACGGGCGGCCGATCATCCTGTTTGAACCGCACATTTTCTCGCGTCTGACCAATCACCAGTACGACGAGACGAACCCGACTATTTCCTATCGCACCTTCGGCACGCGCCCTTACCCGCGCACGCAGGATGAGCGCTGGAACCAGGTCAAGGAAGCCTACGCGCTCAATCCGGAGGCGGCGCTCAAGTCCGCGAGCTACGGCAAGTTCCAGATTCTGGGGCAGAACCACAGCGTGTGCGGCTTCGCCACGGCGTCCGAGTTTGTCGCCGATATGTCCAAATCGGAAGCGCGCCAGCTGGCGGCGTTCGAGGCGTTCGTGCGCACCAACAATTTGGTGGCGCCGCTGCAGAACAAGGACTGGGCGGCCTTCGCGCGCGGCTATAACGGTCCCGCCTACGAGCAGACGCACTACGACACGAAGATGGCGGACGCGTACAATCAGATTAAGACGAGCGGGACCGTCTGATCGCTTTCGACAGGTCTGAAATCCGGATGGGCGCTTGCACTTGTGCGAGCGCCCATCCTACATCGCGCTTCTCATGTCCCGTTTTCTCATCACGTCGGCGCTGCCGTACATCAATGGCATCAAGCATTTGGGCAATCTGGCCGGCTCGATGCTCCCCGCCGACGTGCACGCGCGCTTCCGCCGGGCGCAGGGCCACGAAGTGCTGTTTATCTGTGCGACGGACGAGCACGGCACGCCCGCCGAACTCGCCGCAGCCGAGGCGGGACAGGACGTCCGCGCCTATTGTGATGAGCAGCACGAAATCCAGAAACGCGCCTGCGATGGCTTCCGTCTCTCGTTCGATCATTTTGGCCGTTCCTCCAACCCGCCGAACCATCGCCTGACGCAGCACTTCTGCGAGGTGCTGGAGAAGAACGGGCTGATCGAAGAACGCGTCTCCAAGCAGATCTATTCGATCGACGACAAGCGTTTCCTGCCGGATCGTTATGTCGAGGGCACGTGCCCGGTCTGCGGTTTCGAGCGCGCGCGCGGCGATCAATGCGACAATTGCGGATCGCTGTTGGATCCCGTTCAACTCATCAATCCGCGTTCGAAGATTTCCGGCTCAACCAATCTCGAAGTGCGCGACACCGCGCATCTCTTCTTGCTTCAGCCGAAAATGCAGGACGACATCCGCGCCTGGGTGGACAAGGCGACCGAATGGCCGCCGCTGGCGCGCTCCATCGCCTACAAATGGCTCGACGAAGGGTTGATCGATCGCTCGATCACGCGCGATCTCTCCTGGGGCATCAAAGTCACCAAGGACGGCAAGGTGCGCCCCGGCTTCGAGCACAAGGTGTTCTACGTCTGGTTCGACGCGCCGGTGGAATACATCGGCTCGACGGTGGAATGGAGTGAGGCCACCGGTGGCGATTGGGAGCGCTGGTGGCGCGAAGATAAAGGCGCAAGCGACGTCACCTATGTCGAGTTCATGGGCAAGGACAATGTCGCCTTCCACACCGTAAGCTTCCCTGTGACGATCATGGGTTCGGGGGAGCCGTGGAAGCTTGTCGATCGTCTCAAGGCGTTCAACTGGGTTACGTGGTACGGCGGCAAGTTTTCCACGAGCGAGAAGCGCGGCATCTTCATGGATCAGGCGCTTGAGCTTCTGCCCAGCGATTACTGGCGCTGGTATCTGATGGCGAATGCGCCGGAATCGAGCGACGCGGCGTTCACGCTCGAACAATTTCAGCAGACGGTGAATGCCGATCTCGCCAACGTGTTCGGCAACTTCATCAACCGCATCACGCGCTTCTGTGCGTCGAAGTTCGAGAGCGTCGTCCCCGAGGGCGGTGAATGGGGCGCCCCCGAAGAGAAGCTTTGGGGCGAGTTTTCACAGCGTCTGGGCGCGCTCACGCAATTCCACGAGCAAATGGAAATGCGCAAAGCCGCGGCGGAATTGCGTGCGATCTGGGCGGCGGGGAACGAGTATCTTCAGCAGGCGGCCCCTTGGACGGCGTTGAAGACGGATCGCGATGCAGCGGCGATCGGCGTGCGCACCGGGCTCAATCTCTGTGCGCTGTTTGCGATCCTCGCCACGCCCTTCATTCCTGATGCGGCTGAGACCGTGCTCGACGCGATTGGCGTGCCCGCGAAGAATCGCAAATGGCCGCATGGCGGCGGGAAAGAATTGTTCGACGCGCTGCCGCGCGGCCTCAAAATCAATCCGCCCGACGTGCTGTTCAGGAAGATCGAGGATGCGGACGTCGCCGCCTGGGCCGAGCGCTTCAATGGCGGCGGCTGATGCGATGCCGCGCGCTGACGTCGGCTGATCTCGTCGCCTATCGCGAACTGCACAGGCTATCGCTTGAACACGCGCCGGCTGCGTTCGCCGACACAGTGGAGCTGGACGCCGCGCGCCCGGACGCCGAGGTCGCCGCCATGCTCGATCGCGGCGAGGCGTGGGGCGCTTTTCGGGATGGACGCCTTATCGCCAAGTTGGTGATGGATGCGCTGCCGTATCCCGCGTTCGCGCACGTGCGCTGGCTGCATGCCGTCTACGTGCATCCCGACGCGCGTGGAACCGGCGCGGGGGCCGCGATGATCCTGGCGGCCATGGCCGCGCACCGCGAAGCCGGCGCGCTCCGCTTTCAATTGTGGGTGAATGCCGAGAACGCGCCTGCGATAAAGCTTTATCAGCACTTGGGTTTTCGCGAGATCGGGCGCGCGCCGCAGGGCATCCGCATCGGCGAGCGCTACGTGGATGATATGCTAATGAGCCACATCCCCTAGCGCCAGCCCTGCAGTTCGCACGCGCGAAAAACAATCTCGTCGGATTGCGTACGCCAGGGCGCGCTCCTAACCTCTCGCCCTCGCGCGGACGGTGGGGATACCGGTGAGACGCATTGGAGGGGCACAATGGAGTATGTCGATCAGGCGCTGGGGTACCTGCGGGACGGCTTCGCCAACATCAACAATCCGCGCGGTCTGTTGATCGCGCTGGTCGCCGTCATCTTCATGGGCTCGTGGCGCCAGTGGCTGCCGCTTGCCGCGGTCGCCACGGTCTTTCATATCATCATTGGTCAACTCGCGCCGGTTCTGGGCAACGGCCATGGCAGCCTCACGCTCCCGCCCGATCTTATGGAGCAAGGATTTTGGGTGCGCGCCGGGGTGCTGCTGCTCGGCTATCTGATCGTGATCGGCGTATTCTTCTTCGTGAAGAGCATGTTGTTCAAAGGCGGCTCGGCGAAAGCCGCGCATTAGCGCCTGCGCGCGGCCTCGTAGAGCGCAATCGAGGCCGCGGCCGCCACGTTGAGACTTTCCATGCTAGCCGCAATGGGAATGCGTGCGCGCTTCTCGCACGCCGCGGCCACGCCTTCGCGCAGGCCTTTGCCTTCGGCGCCGAGCGCCAGCGCAACAGGTCGCGGATCGGCGAGCGCCGCCGCGATGTCCGCTTCCGCTTCGCCCTCGAGCGCGACCGTCAGATAGCCAAGCGCGCGCAGCTCTTCGAGAGCGCGGGCGATGTTCGCGACCCGCACGTGCGGCAGCACTTCGATGGCGCCGGCCGCCGCTTTCGCGAGCGCGCCTGTCAACGGCGGCGATTTGCGGTCCTGCAGGATCACCGCACGCGCGCCGAAGGCGGCGGCCGCGCGGAACGCCGCGCCGACATTCTGCGGATCGGTCAGGCCGTCCAGCACGAGCACCGAGCGTTGGTCGGCCGGCGCGCAGGCGCTCTGAAGCGCGATGGGCTCCAACGGGTAGGCGCGCACCGCGAGCCCCTGATGCACCGCGCCCGGGGGAAGCATTCCATCGATGGCGTCGGGATCGAGGATTTGAGCGTCGATGCCTTGGGACAGCCGCGCTGCGGCGTTTCGGGTCGCGACCACGCGCTCGATCCGCCGCGCCGGGTTGGCCAGTGCGGCGAGGCTGGCATGCACGCCCCAAATCCAAGACGGCCCGCCAGTCTCTTCCTCGAACTGACGGCGCGGCAGCTTATCGGCCGGGATACCGTGCGAGGGACGCGTTGGAGGAGGGCGTTTGCTCAAGAATTTTGTCCGCCTTCGCCGGGAAGGCTTTGTCGAGGGGCCGGGGCCGCTCGACATGAGTTGGCCTGCTTAGCGCTTGCTATGCGGCGAAGAAGGCTGGTGGAAGGGGCTGGATTCGAACCAGCGTACGCTCGCGCGGGCAGATTTACAGTCTGCTGCCATTAACCACTCGGCCACCCTTCCGGCCCGCATAAGGGAGGGCGAACCGCCCTGACCCCGTTTTGCGGAGCGGGTCTTATAGTCAACTCGGCGCGGAGCGCAAACGCCTTGCGCGAGGGCGGTGCGACGCTCGACGTCAGCCGCCGGACTCGCTATGTCCAGCCCGCGCGGCGGGTATAGCTCAATGGTAGAGCTCTAGTCTTCCAAACTAGTGACAGGGGTTCGATTCCCCTTACCCGCTCCAGCTTCGCCCGCGTGAAAAGCGGGGCGGGCGAAGCGGAGCAGGGCGCTCAGGATCCGTGCCGCAGCCGAACCCCAAAGGTGATGTTCCGCGGCGCGCCGGCATAGGCGTTGACCGGCTCATAGGTCTCGTCGAGCAGATTGTCGGCCGCCAGGTAGATCTCCGCGCTGGCGTTGAGCCGGTACGCCGCCGACGCGCGCACCACCTCGTAGCCGGGCGTCACGCCAACCCCTGACGCGAAGCCGTCGTCGCCATAGACCTGATCCGCGCGCTGGCCGACCTGACGCCAGGACAGGGTCGAATGGAATGGTCCGCGTTCGGCTTCCAGCTCCGCCGACCAGGCATCCCTGGGCCGTCGCAGAAGCGGCGTATCCGCGCCCACGTCGCGCGCATCAGTGTAGACATAAGCGATGCGCGCATGGAGCCAGGCCAACGGATGCAGCGCAATTCGCGCTTCCGCCGTTTCGATGCGCGCGCGATCGACATTGGCGTAAGTGAAGAATGGGCCGAAATCGATCAGATCGCGAATGTTCGTGTGCCGGTAGAGCGCGCGCAGCTCGACGCCATCGGCTTGGGCGAACGCGGCGCGGCGGGCATTGGCGCCGACTTCCCAGCTTTCGCCGCGCTCCGGATCGAGTTCGGGATCGCCAAAGGAAACAAAACGCTCGTACAGCGTGGGTGCGCGAAATGAATCGCCCCATGCAGCGTAGGCGCTGAGCGCGTCCGTGAAAGCGTAAGACGCGCCGAACCGCGACGTCGTGTGGGTTCCGAAGCCGTCATACGCATCGACACGTACGGCGCCCGTCAGCGTCAGACGAGCGAGACGTCCTTCCGCCGTGGCGAAGGCGCTGTCGTGGTCCTCGTGCGCAACAGTGAACGACGAAGGCGGCGGAAAGCCGAAGCCTTGCGCGATGTTCACCGTCTCGCGTTCATCCGAAGCGCCGACAACGAAAGCGACGTCGTCGAACGAAGCAATGCTGCTCGGCCGCCATGTCAGGGTCAGGTCGCCGAAGCGGCGATCGCCGTTGAAGATGTCGGTATCGGCGCCGTCGTCGCGCTGCACGCGCTTCTGGCGCAGGCCGCCGTACGTGGCGCGCAAGGACAGCGCATCGCGCATTGTCCAAGTCGCGCCAAGACGCGCGAGCGTCAGATCGTTCTTCGCGATTTGCAGATTGTCGTCTTCGCCGCGGAATTCCTGAAAGGTCAGGAAGTCGAACGGAAATGGATCGAAGTCCGCCCGCGCTCTGCGCTGGCGGGCCAGCAGGTCGAGCGAAAGGCCGGGGGATACCGCGAGATCGAACACGCTGGTGAGGGTGTTCATGGCCGCGCCGTCGCGCTCGCCCGTGCGTGTGCTCATGCGCTTGGGCACGAGATCGTAGCCGTCGCTTGCGTAGCCTTCCGCCGTCACGGCGTAACGAAAGCCGCTGAAAGCGCCGTCGACGCCGGCCGCGCCGGTCACCGTCCCGAACGCGCCCGTGGAAGCGTCAAGACGCGCATTGAATGGTCCTGGTCCGCCGTGACGCGGAATAAGATTCACAACGCCGCCAATCGCGTCGGAGCCATAAAGGGCGCTCATCGGTCCGAGCACGACTTCTATGCGCTGCAGTTCGCCGTAGGTGTCTTCGCCCGCATCGAACGCGGAGCCCGGCGTCGATGGGTCATTGATGCGCAGCCCGTCATAGAGCACCAGCGTGTGGTTCGAGTTCCCGCCGCCGGCGAACAGGCTGGTTTGCTGCCCGGCGCCGCCGCTTGCGACGATGCCGAGGCCCGGCGTTTCTCGGAGCGCGTCCGCCAGCGTGGCGTCGCCGCGCGCGCGGGCGGCGTCTGCGTCGATGATGTCGACTTCCGCCGGAAGACGCTGGGCGATTGTCGGCGCACGCGTCGCCGTGACGACGACTTCATCGTCATCGGCCAGTGCGCCCGTCGAGGATAAGGCCCAGAGTGAAAGCGAGATCAGAAATACGTGGCGCATGTTCGCCTCCGTCTCGCCGCGCGGGCCCGCGCGCGGCGTTCGTCAGCGATGCGGGCGCGCGAAATGCGCGAGGCCTGCCCACGTCGCTGCGACGGAGAGTTCCGTTCCGCATCGGCTGGTCCCGGCCGACGGAAGAGCGACTGCGGCGGCAGGTCTCCTGGCTCGCGGGTCTATGCGTTCCACCGTCTTCCCGGGCCCAAGAGGGCCCAGTGACGCTTTGGCGGAGCGCTCGCCGCTTACAGTTGCGGGCACAGCCGCGGATTAAGGGTTCTAAAACGCACCCCGCACCGCATTCCCTGTTCGCGTCCTTGCGGACGACCGTCGCAGGGACAGGATTAGCGGCTGCCGTCGCATTCTCCAAGCCTTTCCGGGCTTGACGCCGCCGCAAGCGGAGCTAAACACCGCGACCTTGATCCGGTTCGGACGCGGGAAGCGCGCCCGAGCCTCCACGCTTACCTGTTTGCCAAGGCCCCGATCCGGGGGTGATGAGGACGCGAGATGGCCAAGGAAAAGTTCGAGCGGACAAAGCCGCACTGCAATATCGGCACGATTGGCCACGTTGACCACGGCAAGACGACGCTCACGGCCGCCATTACCATGACGTTGGCGAAGAAGGGCCAGGCGAAGGCGATGTCCTACGCCGACATCGACGCCGCCCCGGAAGAGAAGGCGCGCGGCATCACGATCAACACCGCCCACGTTGAGTATGAAACGAATGCGCGCCACTACGCGCACGTCGATTGCCCTGGCCACGCCGACTACGTGAAGAACATGATCACCGGCGCCGCGCAGATGGACGGCGCCATCCTCGTCGTCTCCGCCGCCGACGGCCCGATGCCGCAAACCCGCGAACACATCCTGCTCGCCCGTCAGGTCGGCGTGCCGGCGCTCGTCGTGTTCATGAACAAGGTCGACATGGTCGACGATCCCGAGCTTCTCGAACTCGTGGAAATGGAAGTCCGCGAACTGCTCTCCAGCTACGACTTCCCGGGCAACGACATTCCGATTGTGAAGGGCTCGGCCCTGGCGGCGGTCGAAGGCCGCGACGCGCCGATCGGCGAAGACGCGATCATGGAACTCATGACCGCCGTCGACACCTACATCCCGCAGCCGGAGCGTCCGATCGATCAGCCGTTCCTGATGCCGGTCGAAGACGTGTTCTCGATCTCGGGCCGCGGCACGGTCGTCACTGGCCGCGTCGAGAAGGGCGTTGTGAAGGTTGGCGAGGAAGTCGAAATCATCGGCATCCGCCCGACCGTGAAGACGACGGTCACCGGCGTCGAAATGTTCCGCAAGCTCCTCGACCAGGGCCAAGCCGGCGACAATATCGGCGCTCTGCTTCGCGGCATCGATCGCGAGGGCGTTGAGCGCGGTCAGGTTCTGGCCAAGCCGGGCTCGATCACGCCGCACAAGAAGTTCGAGTCGGAAGTGTACATTCTGACGAAGGAAGAAGGCGGCCGTCACACCCCGTTCTTCACGAACTACCGTCCGCAATTCTATTTCCGCACCACGGACGTGACGGGCATCGTGCAATTGCCTGCCGGCGTCGAAATGGTCATGCCGGGCGACAACATCAAAATGACGGTCGAACTCATCACCCCGATCGCCATGGACCAAGGTCTCCGCTTCGCCATTCGCGAGGGCGGCCGCACCGTCGGTTCGGGGGTCGTCGCGAAGATCCTCGAATAGTCGGCTCTAACAAGCCTGCTCAAACCAAGGCCGCGCCCGCAAGGCGCGGCCTTTTCGTTGGCCCTCGCATCCAGCCGCCGCACGGACGGCATCCTCTCTTTGAAACCGCCGACAGGGAGGGTGCGAGCATGCGCGCGATTTCGATTTTGACCTTTGCATCGGCCATGGCGCTCGGCGCGTCCGCCGACGCGGCGACCTTCTCAGGCCAGGGCGTCGATATCGTCGACGCCGCCGCAGTCATCCATGTCATTCCGGAAGACCGAACCGATTTCGCCATCGAGACCGCCGCCGGCCCCCGGCTGGCCGCGCCTCAGGTTCGAGTTGAGCATGGCCGCGTGGTGATTGACGGCAATGTGCGCGTCACTGGTTGCGGCAGCATGTTCGGCAATGAGTCCGCCGCGCATATCGCCGGCGTGGGCGCCGTTCGCCGGCGCGACATGCCGGTCGTCACCATTCGCGCGCCGCGGACGATCGATCTGTCGACCGATGGCGCGGTGTTCGTCGACGTCGGCGCATCGTCCGGCGGTCGCCTGGCCTTCGGCGGTTGCGGCGACAGCACGGTTGCTCCGGTGACGGGTGATCTCGATCTCAGTCTGCGCGGCTCCGGCGATGCCGACGTGGCGAATGTTTCCGGCGCGTTGAGCGCTCACCTCGGCGGCTCGGGCGACCTGCGGGCGCGGGAAGCCGCGAGCGCCCGGCTTTCGCTGCAAGGCTCAGGCGATGTTTCGCTCGACCGCGTGCGCGGCGGTCCGCTCGACGCGATGCTGGCGGGCTCCGGCGACGTACGCGTCGGTTCGGTGCAGGGCGGATCGGTGTCCATGCGCCTTGACGGGTCGGGCGATCTTGCCGTGCAGAACGGTTCGGCCGACCATCTGGACGCCGATCTCGCCGGGTCGGGCAATCTTTCGTTCGGGGGCCATGTCGATGCGCTGGCCGCGCGCCTGGCCGGTTCGGGAGACTTGCGCGTGGCCTCCGCCGATCACATCGAGAGCATGCGCAAGGCCGGCTCCGGCGACATAACCATTGGCGATTGATGGCGGCGCATCCGATCGGCCCCTTGGCGGCATCAACGAAGCTGAACGGATAGGTCTGCGCGCGAGGAGGGCTCGATGGAGCGTTTTGTGTTCAACTTGGCGGTGGCGCTCGCCGTGATTTTCGCGGTCTTCGCCGCCCTGGGCGTGGGACACCTCAAATGGGAGTTCGGCGACGCCTTTGGCTCCGATCCCGTGGTCCGCTCTCCGGCCCAGCAGGTGGCGGCGCAGACCTACGCCGCCGCCTCGGTCCAGATCGAGCACGCCGCGGCCCGCATCATCGTCATTCCCGAGGCGCGCACCGATATCAGCGTCGCCATCGACAACCCCGGCGGCGTTCCAACCCCGCATGTGCAGCTCGATGGCGATGCGGTGCGGATCGACGGCGGCTTGCGCGGCCGTGTTCGCGATTGTCGCAACGAAGGCGTGGAGCTGAGCGGCTATGGCGCCGTCGCCACGGCGCAATTGCCGGAGATTACGATTCACGCGCCGATGGCGGTGACGATCAGCGTCGACACCGGCTCAACCACCCAGATTGGCGCGGCCCAGTCGGTTGATGCCGAGTTCAGCGGGTGCGGCGGCGCGACCATCGCCGACGTCGCCGGTCCGCTGAAGCTCTCCGTTTCCGGGTCCACGCACGTGACGGCGGGCGCCGCCCAGGCGCTCAATGTCGAGGTGTCTGGCTCGGGCCATGCCCAGATCGGCGCCGTCAGCGGCGACGCCGAGGTGCAGATCGGCGGTTCCGGGGACGTGGCGGTGGCCTCGTTGACGGGCGATCTGAAGAGCGACCTCGGCGGTTCTGGCAATCTTGGCGTGGCGGCTGGCGCCATCAACCGCGCCGATATCGACATTGGCGGTTCGGGGACCACCCATCTCGGGGCGCCGGTGCAGACCCTTTCGGTGGACATCGCCGGCTCGGGCGCGGTGGACGTGGTCCATGGGCCATTGCCGGAAGCCGACCTGGATGTCGGCGGTTCAGGACACGTCCGGCTTGCCGGCCCGGTAACCAATCTGCACGTCTCCCTCGCCGGCTCGGGCGGGGTCGAAGTCGACGGCGCCGTGCAGGACCTTGATGCGGAAATCGCCGGCTCCGGCGTGGTTCGGGCGGCCGAGGTCACCGGCGAAATGCACAAGGAAATCTTCGGCCCGGGCCAAGTGGTGATTGGCCGCTAGAGGCGAGGCTTTTCAGTGCTTGACGCCTAAGAGGCGCGCCTGTATTTGAGCGCCTCTTCGAGCCGGCCGTAAGCCCAAGGCTTAGACGCGGTTCGCACCTAACGCACATGGATTTCAGGCCTGAACGGCCGAAGCCATATGGGCCTTGAGAGAGGCGTCGCGCTTCTCTCGGCTTCGCGTTTTTTGCGAAACCCGCGCTTTTGAGCTGACGCCGCCCGAAGCGGACGCGCGAAGCCGACGCAAGCCTCTCCAGAGGGGGCGTCGGCTGCGGCGCGTTTTGGATTGAGACGATGCAGGTTTTGGACGAACGGCGATGATGCAGCAAAATATCAGGATCAGGCTCAAAGCCTTCGATCACCGCACGCTCGATCTCTCCACCAAGGAGATCGTCTCGACCGCCAAGCGCACCGGCGCCACGGTGATCGGCCCCGTGCCGCTGCCGACGCGGGTCGAGAAGTTCACCGTCAATCGTTCGCCGCACATCGACAAGAAGAGCCGTGAGCAATTCGAAATCCGCACCCACAAGCGCGTGCTGGATATCGTCCAGCCGACGCCGCAAACCGTCGATGCGCTGATGAAGCTCGACCTCTCGGCCGGCGTCGACGTCCAGATCCAGGTTCTGGGGTAAGCCGATGTCGAAAGACCAACGCACCGGCGTGATCGCCAAGAAGGTCGGCATGATGCGCGTGTTCGCCGATGACGGCGCGCACGTCCCATGCACCGTGCTCTCGCTCGAAAGCTGCCAAGTCGTCGGCCGCCGCACCGTTGAGGCGGAAGCTTTCGTCGACAGCGAAGGCAAGACGGTCGAGCCGAAGCCGCTCAACAAGAAGAACGCGAAGAACCAGAAGCGCGAAGCCAAGGGCGCAGGCTACACCGCCGTCCAGCTCGGCGCCGGCGCCGCCAAGGCGAAGAACGCCACCAAGGCCGAGCGCGGCCAGTTCGCCAAGTCGAAGGTCGCCGTGAAGGCGGTGGTTCGCGAGTTTCGCGTCAGCCCTGAAAACCTGCTGCCGGTCGGCGCGGAAATCACCGCGGATCACTTCGTCGTCGGCCAGAAGGTCGATGTCGCCGGCATCAGCATCGGCAAAGGCTTCGCCGGCGCCATGAAGCGCTGGAATTTCGGCGGCCTGCGCGCCACCCACGGCGTCTCCGTCTCGCACCGCAGCCACGGCTCCACCGGCCAGCGCCAGGATCCGGGCAAGGTGTTCAAGAACAAGAAGATGGCCGGCCACCTCGGTCAGGAACGCGTCACCACCCAAAATCTGCAAATCGTCCGCGTGGATGTCCCGCGCGGACTTTTGTTTGTCCGCGGCGCGACGCCGGGCGCCGAAGGCTCCTGGGTCGAAGTGCGCGATGCGGCGAAGGCGAAGCTGCCGGATGCGGCGCCCAAGCCCGCCGCGTTCAAGCAAGCGACCGCGGCGGAGTGAGGCGATGAAGCTCGACGTTCAAACTCTCGACGCCAAGAAGGCCGGGTCGATCGATCTCGACGACAAGGTGTTCGGCATCACCGACATCCGCGGCGATCTCCTGCAGCGCATGGTGAAGTACCAACTCGCCAAGCGCCGCGCCGGCACGCACAAGACGCTGTCGCGCGGTGAAGTCGCCCGCTCGCACTCGAAGCTCTATAAGCAAAAGGGCACGGGCCGGGCCCGCCACGGCGCCGCCAACGCGCCGATCTTCCGGGGCGGTGGTCACGCGCACAACCGTCTGCCGCGCGATTACAGCCACGATCTGCCGAAGCAAGTCCGCGCGCTGGCGCTTCGTCACGCGCTGTCGGCGAAGGTCGCCAGCGGCGATCTGATCATCATCGACGCGCTCGCACTGGCCGACGCCAAGACCTCAGCGCTGGCCAAGAGCCTCGCCGCGCTCAAAGTGGACAACGCGCTGATCATCGCCGGCGCGGCCGTCGATGAAAAGGTCGCGCTCGCGGCGCGCAACCTTCCTGAACTCGACATCCTGCCGAGCGCCGGCCTCAACGTTTACGACATCCTGCGCCGCAACAAGCTGGTGCTGACGCAGGACGCCGTGGCCGCGATCCATGAGCGCTTCAAGGACGCCAAGCCTGTAAAGGCGCGCGCGTCGAAGAACGGGGCTGTCGCCGCGAAAGCCGCCGAAGCCGCGCCGAAGAAGCGCGCTCCGGCGAAAAAGAAAACTGAAGGAGCCGCGTGATGGCCGCGCTCAACAAGCATTACGACACGATCATCGCGCCGGTGATCACCGAGAAGTCGACGCTGCTCTCCGAGCACAACAAGGTCGTCTTCCGCGTGCCGCTCGACGCGACCAAGGACGAAGTGAAGGACGCCGTCGAAAAGCTCTTCAACGTCAAGGTCGGCGCCGTGAACACGATCCGCAGCAAGGGCAAGACGAAGCGTTTTCGCGGTGTTGAGGGTAAGCGCTCCGACACGAAGAAGGCGATCGTCACGCTGCTCGCTGGTTATTCCATCGACGTGACGACGGGGCTCTGATCCATGGCGCTCAAGACTTTCCGCCCGACTTCGCCCGGCCGTCGCCAATTGGTGATCGTCGACCGCAGCGAGCTCTATAAGGGCAAGCCGGTGAAGGCGCTGACCGAGGGACTCACCAAGTCCGGCGGCCGCAACAATCTCGGCCGCGTCACCGCTTTCCGTCATGGCGGCGGGCACAAGCGGTCGTATCGCATCATCGATTTCAAGCGCCGCAAGTGGGGCGTCGAAGGCAAGGTCGAACGGCTCGAATATGATCCGAACCGCACGGCGTTCATCGCCCTCATCAATTACGCCGACGGCGAGCAAGCCTACATCATCGCGCCGCAACGCCTGAAGGCCGGCGACACGGTGATCGCCGGCGAACGCGTCGACGTGAAGCCCGGCAATGCGATGCCGCTGAAGTCGATTCCGGTCGGCACCATCGTCCACAATGTCGAACTGAAGCCGCTGAAGGGCGGGCAGATGGCGCGCGCCGCAGGGTCGTACGCGCAGGTCGTCGGTCGCGACGCCGGGTACGCGCAGCTGCGCATGGGCTCGGGCGAAGTGCGCATGGTGCCGGACACGTGCATGGCCACGATCGGCGCGGTGTCGAACCCCGACAATATGAACGAAGTCTGGGGCAAGGCCGGCCGCACGCTGCATCTGGGCCGCAAGCCCAGCGTGCGCGGCGTCGCCATGAACCCGGTCGATCACCCGCACGGCGGCGGCGAAGGCAAGACCTCCGGCGGCCGTCACCCGGTCACGCCTTGGGGCAAGAAGACGCGCGGTCCGAAGACCCGCAAGACCAAGCCGTCCGACCGTCTGATCATCCGCCGTCGCCACGCGAAGAAATCGAGCTGAGGAAGATATGCCGCGTTCTGTTTGGAAAGGCCCGTTCGTCGACGGTTATCTGCTCTCGAAGGCCGACAAAGCCTCGTCGAGCGGACGTCGCGAAACGATCAAGACCTGGTCGCGCCGCTCGACGATCATGCCGCAATTCGTCGGCCTGACGTTCCAAGTGCACAACGGCAAGCAATTCACGCCGGTGCTGGTGAGCGAAGACATGGTCGGCCACAAGCTCGGCGAATTCGCGCCGACGCGGAATTATTACGGCCACGGCGCCGATAAGAAAGCGAAGAGGAAATAAGCGATGGGCAAGCCGAAAGCCCCGCCGAAGCAGGCTTCGAACGAAGCGCGCGCCGTGCTGCGCACGCTCCGCGTCAGCCCGCAGAAGCTGAACCTCGTGGCGCAATCGATCCGCGGCCTCTCTGCCGAGAAGGCCCGTAACGAATTGCGTTTCTCGCAGAAGCGCATCGCCAAGGATGTGCTGAAGTGCCTGCAATCGGCGATCGACAACGCCGAGAACAATCACGGGCTCGACATCGACGAGCTGGTGGTGGCGCAGGCGCATGTCGGCAAGAACATCGTCATGCGGCGCATGCACGCCCGCGCGCGCGGCCGCGGCGTCAGCGTTCAGAAGTTCTTCTCGCAGATCACGATCGTGCTGCGCGACACCTCGAAGCAAGCCGACGCGGCGGAGGCGGCCTGATGGGTCAGAAAGTCAATCCGATCGGGCTCCGGCTCGGCGTCAACCGCACCTGGGATTCGCGTTGGTACGCGAACACCGGCGAATACGCCCGCCTGCTGCACGAAGACATCAAGATCCGGAAGTTTCTGCGCGACCGTCTGTCGGCTGCGGGCATTTCCAAGATCATCATCGAGCGCCCGCTCAAGAAGTGCCGTGTGACGATCCTCACGGCCAAGCCGGGCGTCGTCATCGGCAAGAAGGGCGCCGACATCGAGAAGCTCCGCAAGGAGCTGTCGCTGATGGCGCCGAACACGGAAGTGCACTTGAACCTCGTCGAAGTGCGCAAGCCGGAAACCGATGCGAACCTCGTCGCCGAAGGCGTGGCCCAGCAGCTTGAGCGGCGTGTTGCGTTCCGCCGCGCCATGAAGCGGGCGATGCAATCGGCCATGCGTCTGGGCGCGCAAGGCATCCGCATCAATGTCTCGGGCCGTCTGGGCGGCGCGGAAATCGCGCGCATGGAATGGTATCGTGAAGGCCGCGTGCCGCTGCACACGCTGCGCGCCGACGTCGATTACGGCTTCGCCGAAGCCGACACGGCCTATGGCAAGATCGGCGTGAAGGTGTGGATCTTCAAAGGCGAGATCCTCGAGCACGATCCGATGGCTCAGGACAAGCGCGCCCTCGATACCGGTGAAAACCGCGAACGTCGCGATCGCGATCGGCCGATGCGCGCCGATGATCGCCCGCCGGGCGGTGATCGCGATCGGCCGCGGCGTGGGCGCCGTCCGCCGCGTGGCGGTGAAGACGCCGGTGCGGATTCGGAAGGCTGACGACGATGCTGCAACCGAAGAAAACCAAATTCCGTCGCGCGCACAAAGGCCGCATCCACGGTCTCGCGACGTCGGGCGCTTCGCTTTCCTTCGGCCAGTACGGCCTGAAGGCGATGGAGCCCGAGCGCGTCACCGCGCGTCAGATCGAAGCCTGCCGCCGCGCCATCACCCGCGAGATGAAGCGCCAAGGCCGCGTCTGGATCCGCATCTTTCCGGATGTGCCGGTTTCCAAGAAGCCGACCGAAGTGCGGATGGGCTCGGGCAAGGGCGCGCCGGAATTCTGGGCCGCGCGCGTGAAGCCGGGCCGCATCATGTTCGAAGTCGACGGCGTGCCGGAAGCGGTCGCGCGCGAATCTCTGCGTCTTGGCGCGGCCAAGCTGCCGATCAAGACGCGCATCGTCGCCCGCCTGGAGGGCCAGTGATGAAGCTGCGTGATATCCGCAAGGAAGTCGAAGACTTCCGCAAAGGCGACGCCGCCAACGTCGCAGACGAAGTGGCGAAGATGAAGAAGGAGCAGTTCAATCTGCGCTTTCAGCAAGCCACGGGTCAGCTCGAAAAGACTTCGCGCATGCGCGAAGTCCGCCGCCAGATCGCGCGCGCCAAGACGGTGCTGCGCGAGAAGGCGCCGAAGGCGAAGGTTTGAGGAGCCAGCGATGCCGCGCCGCGTAATGCAAGGGACGATCGTGAGCGACAAGGGCGACAAGACCGTCGTCGTGCAGGTGGAACGCACCTACCTGCATCCGGTGCTGAAGAAGACCATTCGGCGCCGCTCGAAGTTTCACGCCCACGATGAAGCCAACGCCTTCAAGACGGGCGAAACCGTCGAAATCCAAGAATGTCCGCCGAAGTCCAAGCTGAAACGCTGGGAAGTCGTCGGCCGCGTCGGAGCATGATGTCATGATCCAGATGCAGACCAATCTCGACGTCGCCGACAATTCCGGCGCCAAGCGCGTGATGTGCATCAAGGTGCTGGGCGGCTCGAAGCGCCGCTACGCCACCGTGGGCGACATCATCGTCGTGTCGGTGAAGGAAGCGATGCCGCGCGGCCGTGTGAAGAAGGGCGACGTGCGCAAAGCCATCGTCGTGCGCGTGTCGAAGGACATCAAGCGCAAGGACGGCTCGACCATCCGCTTCGATTCCAACGCCGCCGTTCTGATCAACAACCAAGGCGAGCCGATCGGCACGCGCATCTTCGGACCGGTTCCGCGCGAGCTGCGCGCCAAGAACCACATGAAGATCATCTCGCTCGCGCCGGAGGTGCTGTAATGGCCGCGAAGATCCGCAAGGGCGACACGGTGATCGTGCTGGCCGGCAAGGATAAGGGCCGTTCGGGCAAGGTGCTCGAAGTGCGCCCGGACGAAGACCGGGTCCTGGTCGAAGGCGTGAACATGGCCAAGCGCCACACCAAGCCCTCGATGGGCGTGCCGCAAGGCGGCGTCATCGCCAAGGAAGCGCCGCTTCACATTTCCAATGTCGCGGTGCGCGATCCCTCGACGGGCAAGCCCACGCGCATTGGCTTCAAGGTTCATGGCGACGGCCGCAAGGTCCGCATCGCTAAGCGTTCCGGAGTTGAGATCGATGTCTGAAGCTTACGAACCGCGCCTCAAGACGCGATATCGGAGCGAGATCCGCGATCGCCTCAAGAGCCAGTTCAAATACACCAACGACATGCAGATCCCGTCCTTGGATAAGGTCGTGATCAATATGGGCGTCGGCGAAGCCGTGGCTGACTCGAAGAAGCTGAAGAGCGCGATGGAAGCGCTCGCGTTGATCTCCGGTCAGAAGCCGGTGGCGACCAAGTCCCGCAAGTCGATCGCGGCGTTCAAGTTGCGCGAAGGCATGGCGATCGGCTGCAAGGTCACGCTGCGCAAGGACCGCATGTACGAGTTTGTCGATCGGCTGGTGAACATCGCGCTGCCGCGCGTGAAGGACTTCCGCGGCTTGAACGGCCGCTCCTTCGATGGGCGCGGCAATTACGCGATGGGCGTGAAGGAACACATCGTGTTCCCCGAGATCAATTACGACCAGATCGATCAGATCTGGGGCATGGACGTCATCGTCTGCACGACCGCGAAGTCGGACGATGAAGCCAAGGCGTTGTTGAAAGAGTTCGATTTCCCGTTCCGGAACTGATCCCGCGCTTCGGCGAAGGATCCACCCCAGAACGCATCGGGAGAGAAGGAAAGAATGGCGAAGACGAGTTCAATCGAGCGCAACAGGAAGCGCGAACGCCTGGCCAAGCAATACGCCGCGCGGCGTGCGAAGCTGAAGGCGATCGCGCTTGACGAAGCGCTGCCGCTGGAAGAGCGGTTCGTTGCGCGCCTCAAGCTGGCGCAGCTGCCGCGCAATTCCGCGCCGTCGCGCGTGCGCAATCGCTGCGAGCTGACAGGCCGCCCGCGCGCCTTCTATCGCAAGCTCAAGCTCTCGCGGATCGCGCTGCGGGACCTGGCCTCCAAGGGTCAGATCCCTGGCATGGTCAAGTCGAGCTGGTGAGGGGACGGGCATGAATCTGAACGATCCCATCGGCGATCTGATCACCCGCATCCGCAACGCGCAGCTGCGCGGGCGCTCCAAGCTCACGTCGCCGGCCTCGACGCTCCGCGTGCGCGTGCTGAATGTGCTTTTGGACGAAGGCTACATTCGCGGCTTCAAGGAAGTCGAGAACGAAGGCCGCAAGGAACTCGAGATCGAGCTGAAATATTTCGAAGGCGCGCCGGTGATCCACGAGATCCAGCGCGTGTCGAAGCCGGGCCGCCGGGTCTATTCTTCCGTGAAGGACCTGGGTCTGGTGCGCAACGGCCTCGGCATTTCCATCCTCTCCACGCCGAAGGGCGTGATGAGCGACGCCGCCGCGCGCACGCAGAATGTCGGCGGCGAAATCCTCTGCGAGGTCTACTGAGATGAGCCGGCTCGGCAAAAAACCGATCCCTGCCCCGCAAGGCGTGACGATCAGCGTCAGCGGGCAGAACGTGAACGTGAAGGGCCCGAAGGGCGCGCTCGCGTTCCGCGCGCACGACGATGTCGCCGTGGCCTTCGCCGACGGCCAATTCACCGTGAAGCCGCGCAACGACACCCCGCGCGCCCGCGCTTTGTGGGGCACCACGCGCGCCGTCGTCGCCGCACAGGTGAAGGGCGTGACGCAGGGGTTCGAGAAGGTGCTGGAGCTCACCGGCGTCGGCTATCGCGCGGCGATGGCCGGAAAGAACCTGCAGCTCAATCTCGGCTACAGCCACGATGTCGTCTACACGCCGCCGAACGGCGTCACCATCGCCGTGCCGAAGCCGACCGAGATCCGCATCAGCGGCATCGATGCGCAGCAAGTTGGCCAAGTCGCCGCGGAGGTCCGCGCCTATCGTCCGCCTGAACCTTACAAGGGCAAGGGCGTGAAGTATGCGGGCGAACACATCCGCCGCAAGGAAGGCAAGAAGAAGTAAGCCATGGTCCGCTTCCTCAACTCCACCGAGCGTCGCATTCAACGCAACCGCGCGCGCCTGAAGAAGGCGGCGGGCGATCGTCTGCGCCTCTCCGTTTTCCGCTCCTCGAAGCACATTTCCGCGCAGCTGATCGACGATGCGAAGGGGCAGACCCTCGCCGCCGCATCGACGCTCGAAGAGAGCTTCAAGAAGGATGGAACCAAGAAGGACGCGGCCGCCGCCGTCGGCAAGCTGATCGCCGAGCGAGCGAAGGCCAAGGGCGTCACGCACGTGATCTTCGATCGCGGCGGATATCTGTTTCATGGCCGCGTGAAAGCGCTGGCCGACGCCGCCCGCGAGGGCGGTCTCGAATTCTGAGGTTGAGCGATGTCTGACGAAACAGTCGGCGGCGGCACGGACGAGGGTCAACCGACCGAACAACCGTCGCGCGGTCCGCGTGGTCCGCGCGGTCCCCGTCGCGGCGGTCCCGGCGGCGGCCGTGACGGCGGTCGCGGTCGGCGCGACGACAATCGCGGTCCGCGCGCGGGCGGCGAAGACGAGCGCGACAGCGAATTCGTCGACAAGCTCGTCGCCATCAATCGCGTCGCCAAGGTGGTGAAGGGCGGCAAGAATTTCGGTTTCGCCGCGCTCGTCGTCGTCGGCGACAAGAAAGGCCGCGTCGGCTACGGCCACGGCAAAGCGCGCGAAGTGCCGGAAGCCATCCGCAAGGCGACTGAAGAAGCCAAGAAGACCATGATCCGCGTGCCGCTGCGCGAAGGCCGCACGCTGCACCATGACGGCCGCGGCCATTGGGGCGCGGGCAAGGTCATGCTGCGCGCGGCGCCTCCCGGCACCGGTTTGATCGCCGGCGGCCCGATGCGCGCCGTGCTCGAAGTGCTCGGCGTCTCCGACGTCGTGGCCAAGAGCCAGGGTTCGTCGAACCCCTACAACATGGTGCGCGCCACGTTCGACATGCTGAAGCGGCAAACCAGCCCGCGTCACGTCGCGAACCGTCGCGGCCTCAAGGTCTCCGATCTGGTGTCGCGTCGTAAGGACGGCGCGAGCCTCGGCGACGTGCCGGCGGAGGGCTGATCCCCATGGCGAAGAAACCCGCAAAGACCGTGCGCGTGAAGCGCGTTGCGAGCCCGCTGCGGCGCGAGCCGAGCCAATTGGCGACGCTGGTCGGCCTTGGGCTCACCCGCGCCAACAAGGTCGTCGAACTGGAAGACAGCCCCTCCGTCCGCGGCATGATCCGCAAGGTCGGGCACCTCGTCGAAGTGATGGAATAGGGCGATCCCTCGGAACGCCTGGAGCAAAGCGATGAAACTCAACGAACTGGCCGACAATCCCGGCTCCACCAAGAAGCTGATGCGCGTTGGGCGCGGCGTCGGCTCGGGCAAGGGCAAGACCGGCGGGCGCGGCGTGAAGGGCCAAAAGTCCCGCCGCGGCGTCTCGATCAATGGCTTCGAAGGCGGCCAGATGCCGATCCACATGCGCATGCCGAAGCGCGGCTTCAGCGTGCCGGGCGGCTCAGCTCAGCACGCCTGGGTCAATCTTGGGCGCCTGCAAAAGGCGATCGATAACAAGAAACTCGACGCCGGCGCCGAGATCACCGAGGACGCGCTGGTCGCGGCCGGGCTGGTGCGGCGGAAGAAAGACGGCGTGCGCCTCCTTGCGCAGGGCGAATTGAAGGCCAAAGTGAACGTCACGGTCACCGGCGCTTCCGCCGCGGCGATCGCCGCCATCGAAAAGGCGGGCGGCAAGGTGACGCTGTTGAAGCCGGCCCCGGAAGCGGCGGCGGCAAAGTAACCTCTCCCTTGTCTTAAGGGGAGAAGCCGAAACGCCCTCCCTTTGGGAGGATTGGGAGCAGCGCCTTGGCCTCAGCCGCAGAACAACTCGCCGCCAACATCAATTTCGCCGCCTTCGCCAAGGCGACAGACCTTCAGAAGCGCATCTGGTTCACGATCATTGCGCTCGTGGTCTATCGGATCGGCACCTACATCCCGATCCCCGGCATCGATCCCGATCTGTTCGCGCGCGCGTTCGAGCAGCAATCGGGCGGCATCCTCGGCATGTTCAACACGTTTTCGGGCGGCGCGGTGAAGCGCATGGCCGTGTTCGCGCTGAACGTGATGCCCTACATCTCGGCTTCGATCATCGTTCAGTTGCTCGCCACCTCCATGCCCTCGCTCGAGCGGCTGAAGAAGGAAGGCGAGGCGGGCCGCAAGCAGCTCAACCAGTATACGCGCTACCTCACTGTGCTGCTGGCGCTGATCCAATCCTACACCATCGCCGTCGGCTTGCAGTCCGGCCAGAACACGGCCGTCATCAATCCTGGCGTCATGTTCACGTTCTCGACGGTGGTGACGCTGACCGGCGGCACGATCTTCCTGATGTGGCTGGGCGAGCAGATCACCGCGCGCGGCGTCGGCAATGGCATTTCGCTGATCATCTTCACCGGCATCGTCGCCGGCATGCCTGGGATCATCCTGCAATCGCTGAGCTTGGCGCGAACGGGCGACGTCAATCCGATGGGCATGCTGTTCATCGGCATCGTCATGCTCGCGGCGATCGTCTTCATCGTCTTCATCGAGCGCTCGCAACGTCGCTTGGTGGTTCAGTATCCGAAGCGCCAGCAGGGCAACCGGATGTTCATGGGCGAAAGCTCGTTCCTGCCGTTGAAGATCAACAGCGCGGGCGTCATCCCGCCGATCTTCGCTTCATCGTTGCTGATGCTGCCGCAGACGATCACACAATTCGCCGGCATGGCCAACAAGACCGGGCCGTTCGCGGATTTCATGCATACGCTGCAGGCGACGCTGGCCTACGGACACCCCGGTCACCTCGCGCTTTACGCCGCGCTCATCATCTTCTTCTGCTTCTTCTACACCTCGATCGTGTTCAACCCGGAAGAGACCGCCGACAACCTGCGCAAGTATGGCGGCTTTTTGCCGGGCATCCGTCCGGGCAAGAAAACGGCGGAATATCTGGATTTCGTGCTGACCCGCCTCACCGTAATCGGCGCGGCCTACATCACCATCGTCTGTCTGCTGCCTGAGATTCTCATCTCCGCCTATGGCGTGCCGTTCTATCTCGGCGGTACGTCCGTAATGATCGTGATCTCGGTGACGATGGACACAGTGGCGCAGATCCAGTCGCACCTGGTTGCGCACCAGTATGAAGGCCTTATCAAGAAGTCGAAATTGCGCGGCGGCGGGGGAGTGACGCGTCGATGAATTTGATTTTGTTCGGCGCGCCCGCAGCGGGGAAGGGCACCCAAGCAAAGCGTCTCGTAGCGGAACACGGCTTCATCCAACTCTCCACCGGCGACATGCTGCGCGCGGCGCGCGCATCCGGCTCTGAACTGGGCAAACGCGTCGCCGCCATCATGGACGCTGGCTCGCTGGTCTCGGACGACATCGTCAACGCGCTGATCGAAGAGAAGCTCGTCGCCAACAAAGGCGCCGCCGGCTTCATCTTCGACGGCTATCCGCGCACGCTCGCGCAGGCCAAAGCGCTCGACGAATTGCTCGCCAAGCATGGTCAGCGGATCGACATCGTCATTCTTCTGGAAGCCGACGCCGACAGGCTGCTCGGGCGCATCGCCAAGCGCTTCGCCGAAGAAGGCCGCGCCGACGACAATCCTGAGAGCTACAAGGTCCGTCTCGACGCCTATTTCCAGCAAACCGCGCCGCTGATTCCCTACTACAAGGATCAGGGCAAGGTGGCCGCCATCGACGGCATGGCCGATATCGAGACCGTTGCGGGCGCCATCGCACGCGTGCTCAGCAAGAAATAGTCGCACGCGTTGCGCGCGGCGGCCACGTCTCCGAACGTGGCCGTTAGCGCGTCGCAGGGACTAGAAGTTCGCCGCCGCCAGCAGCGTCTGGTGGTTTTGCCGTGCAACCCAGGCGGCGAAGACGTCGATGAACTTCGTCAGCAGGTCGCGCAGCGCGGGATCGACGATGTCGCCATTGGCGTCGAACGTCTCTGGCTTGATCTGGATGTAGAGCTCGGGCTGAGAGATCACGATCAGCTCGAGCACGGTCGCGATGCTGCGGAGGTGCGACTGCGCGACGGCTGTGCCGATGGCCCCCGGCGTCACGCCGGCGATGGCGGCGGGTTTGCCGGCCCAGGAGGACTTGCCATAGGGCCGCGCACCCCACTCGAGCGCGTTCTTGAGCGCCGCCGGGATGCTGCGCAGATATTCCGGGGTGATCAGCAGCACGGCGTCCGCCCCCTCGATTTCGCTCTTAAAGCGGCGAACCGGGGCGGGGAGGGCGGCCTCCAACTCATAGTCGTAGATCGGCAGGTCGCCGATCTCGACGAACTTCAAATCGAGCTTCGGCGCGGCGAGGCGGGCGAGGGCGCCGGCGAACTTGCGGTTCAGCGAGCCTTTGCTCACGCTGCCGACGACAACGGCGACGCTGGGACGTTGGAAAGAAGACATGGCGCTGGCTCCTGGTATAAACCGGTAACCAGGGCTATATGAGTGACCATGAAAACCGCACAAGAAGGCACTTTTTCAGAACCAGGGCACATCCCTGTGCCTGAACCCGACCCGGAACGATGCCCGGCCGTCAGCGAGGTCTTGTCGCGCATCGGCGACAAGTGGAGCGTGCTAATCATTGTCCATCTCGGGAATGGCCCAAAAAGATTCAATGAAATCAAGAGAAAGGTGGAGGGCATCTCGCAGCGCATGCTGACCCTGACGCTGCGTAGTCTGGAGCGGGACGGCCTGGTCACCCGCACCGTCACGCCGTCCATCCCGCCGCGCGTTGATTACGCTCTGACGGAGCTTGGGCGCGATCTTCTCAATCCCGTTTCGGCCCTTGGCGACTGGGCGTTGAAGCACCAGACCTGCATCCAGGCGGCGCGGAAGCGGTTCGACGAAGCCCAGCGCTGAGCGGGGGTTGGCAAGTGTGTTCCGGGCGCCCATTTTGGCCTGCCTGCGGAGGGCGAAAACCTTTCCAGGGCGTGTTGACGGGGCGTCTCGCGCCGCTATAACCGCCGCTTCGCGAAGTTTAGAAAGCCGCGATGTCGCCCGGATCATAAGTCCGGCGGCGCCGCGGGTTTTGCGCATTGGAGCGTTCCCACATGGCCCGCATCGCCGGCGTCAATATTCCGACCCAGAAGCGCGTCGTCATCGCGCTGCAATACATCCATGGGATTGGTCCAGCCGTCGCCAAGGAAATCACTCAGAAGGTCGGTATCGCGCCGGAGCGCCGCGTGCATGAGCTGACGGACGCTGAAGTTCTCCAGCTGCGCGAAGCCATTGACCGCGACTACACCGTTGAAGGCGATCTGCGCCGCGAAACCGCCACCAACATCAAGCGGTTGATGGACCTCGGCTGCTATCGCGGCCTGCGCCATCGCCGCGGTCTGCCCGTCCGCGGTCAGCGCACGCACACCAACGCGCGCACCCGCAAGGGTCCCGCCAAGCCGATCGCCGGCAAGAAGCAAGCCACCAAGAAATAAGGCCAAGAGCCCAACCTAAGGATTTTGCCCCGTGGCCAAGGAAGCAACACGCGTCAAGAAGCGCGAACGCAAGAACATCGTCACCGGCGTGGCGCATGTGAACGCGTCGTTCAACAACACCATGATCACCATCACCGACGCGCAAGGGAACACGATCGCCTGGTCGAGCGCCGGCACGATGGGCTTCAAGGGCTCGCGCAAGTCGACCCCCTACGCCGCGCAGGTCGCCGCCGAAGATGCGGGCCGCAAGGCGATGGAGCACGGCATGCGCACCGTCGAAGTGAACGTGTCGGGTCCCGGCTCGGGCCGGGAAAGCGCGCTGCGTGCGCTGCAAGCCGTTGGCTTCACCGTGACGTCGATCCGCGATGTGACGCCGATCCCGCACAATGGCTGCCGTCCGCCGAAGCGTCGGCGCGTCTAGTTTTTTTGTCGGCCAGCGCAGTGCTGACGAGCGCGCGCGGGCCCAGGAAGTGAGCGCCTCATGAGCATGATGTCGATTGAAAAGAATTGGCTGGAGCTGATCCGGCCGAAGAAGCCGGTGGTCGAACACGGCTTTGACTCGCAACGCCGCGCGACGTTGATCGCTGAACCGCTCGAGCGCGGCTTCGGCATGACGCTGGGCAACGCGCTGCGCCGCGTTCTCCTTTCCTCGCTGCAAGGCGCCGCCATTACGTCGGTGCAGATCGACGGCGTGGTGCACGAGTTCAGCTCGATCCCGGGCGTCCGCGAAGACGTGACGGACATCGTCCTGAACCTGAAGCAGGTCGCCATCCGCATGCGCGGCGAAGGCCCCAAGCGGGTGATGCTGAAGGCCGACGGTCCGGGCGAAGTGAAGGCCTCGGCGATTCAAACGGTCTCCGACATGGAGATCCTCAATCCCGATCACATCATCTGCACGCTGGACGAGGGCGCCTCGATCCGCATGGAGCTGACGGTGAACACCGGCAAGGGTTACGTGCCCGCCGAGCAGAACCGCCCCGACGATGCGCCGATCGGCCTCATCGCCATCGACTCCATCTACTCGCCGGTGAAGCGCGTCGCCTATCGCGTCGACAACACCCGCGAAGGGCAGGTGCTCGACTACGACAAGCTCATCATCGAGGTCGAAACCAACGGCGCGATCCGTCCGGAAGACGCGATCGCTTACGCGGCGCGCATCCTGCAGGACCAGTTGCAAATCTTCATCACCTTCGAAGAGCCGAAGGCGAAGAAGGAAGGCGGCGAAAAGCCGGACCTGCCGTTCAATCCGGCGCTGCTCAAGAAGGTCGACGAACTCGAACTTTCGGTGCGTTCGGCCAATTGCTTGAAAAACGACAACATCGTTTACATCGGCGATCTGATCCAGAAGTCGGAAGCGGAGATGCTCCGCACCCCGAACTTCGGCCGCAAGTCGCTCAATGAGATCAAGGAAGTGCTGGCGACCATGGGTCTGCATCTCGGCATGCAGGTCGAGAACTGGCCGCCGGACAACATCGAAGACCTCGCCAAGAAGTACGAAGACCAGATCTAAAGAGAAGACCAATGCGCCACGGCCTCGCCCAAAAGAAGCTCAACCGCACGGCCAGCCATCGCACCGCGATGTTCGCCAACATGGCTGCGGCGCTCGTCAAGCACGAGCAGATCGTCACCACGCTGCCGAAAGCCAAGGCGCTGCGCCCGGTCGTCGAAAAGCTCGTGACGCTCGCCAAGAAGGGCGATCTCGCCTCGCGCCGCCTCGTGCTTTCGCGCATGCGCGATGAGACGCAAACCAAAAAGCTGTTCGATACGCTCGCGCCGCGCTTCAAGGCGCGCGCCGGCGGCTATACGCGGGTTCTGAAGGCGGGTTTCCGTTATGGCGACAACGCGCCGCTCGCGGTGATCGAGTTCGTCGATCGTGACGAAAGCGCCAAGGGCCAGGACAGCGGCCCGCGTCCGGAAGCGATCTACACCGACGAAGGCTGAGGCCGGGGCTGGAGCTGGTTCCAAAGGCGGCGCGCAGGCGCCGCCTTTTTTGCTTTATGGCGCTGCTTCGCGACTCCGTCACACCGGTCCGCTAGAAGCGGCGAATGATCTCGCTGCTCCGCTCCCTGGTTCTGCTCGCCTGTGCGCTGGCCTTCGCCGGTCCCGCGGTTGCGCAAACGCCCGACACGGTCATCCTCATCTCCATCGACGGCTTTCGCCCGGACTATCTCGATCGCGGTCAGACGCCGACGCTCTCGCGCCTTGCGGCGGACGGCGTGCGCGCTTCGATGCGGCCGAGCTTTCCGTCGGTCACGTTCCCGAACCACTACACGCTGGTGACCGGGCTTCGCCCCGATCGCAATGGCATGGTCAACAATCGCATGGAGGATCCGGCGCGGCCCGGCGCCGTGTTCACCCTGAACGATCGCACGCAGGGCGCCGATCCGTTCTGGTGGGACGAAGCGACGCCGATCTGGGTGACGGCCGAGCGTCAGGGCGTGCGCACCGGCACCATGTACTGGCCCGGCTCGGATGTGCTGATCCACGACACGCGCCCAACCAAGTGGCGCTCGTTCGATCAGACGCTGCCGAGTTTCGCGCGCGTCGACGCGCTGCTTTCATGGCTCGATGCGCCCGCCGCCGAGCGTCCGCGCTTTCTCACCCTCTATTTCGACATCGTCGACAGCATGGGCCATCGCTACGGCCCCGATTCCATGGAGACGACCGCGGCCGCCTCCGAGGTGGACGCCGCGATGGCGCGGCTTATCGCCGGGCTCGACCAGCGCCATCTGCTGAGCCAGGTCGATTTCGTCATCGTCGCCGATCACGGCATGACGGCCATGCCCGAAGGCGAGATCATCGATCTCGACGCGGCGGCGCCGGCTCAAGCCGCTCATGTCGTATGGGACGGGCCGTTCGCAGGTCTCACGCCGGTCGCCGGACACGAGGCCGATGTCGAGCACGCTCTGCTGGGACGCGGCGCGCATGGCGAATGCTGGCGCAAGGGCGCGCTGCCGCCGCGCTTCCATTTCGGCGCCAACAGCCGCGTGCCGGCGATTGTCTGCTTGGCCGATCTGGGCTGGCGCTATCATTCGAGCCAGCTGCCGTCCTATGGCGGCCAAAGCCTCGGCAATCACGGCTACGATCCCGCGGCGCCTGACATGGCCGCGATCTTCATCGCCAACGGACCAGCCTTCCGCCACGGCGTCACCCTGCCGAGCTTCGACAATGTCTCGGTCTATCCGCTGCTGGCGCGCCTGATCGGCGTGAACCCGGAGCCCAACGACGGAAACCCCGCCGACACGGCGGCGGCGCTGGCGCACTAGGGCGAAACGCCATGTTTCCGTCACGCGGCGGAGCAAACTAGCGCACGCCATTGGTCGGGGCAGGACATGAAAATCACCCGCGCAACCCTGTTGAAAATCTCACCCTTTGCGGCGATCGGCGCAGGCTTCCTGGGCGGCGTGCTGGCGATGACGCCGCTTGCGGCGCAGGAGCGCGCCCCGAGCAACGAGCCGCCGATCCAACTGGTGCAGGCCGCGCCGCTGCCGCGCGTCGCGCCGTCCAATCAGGGGCAGATGCAGCTTTCGTTCGCGCCGGTGGCCTCGCGCGCCTCGCCCGCCGTCGTCAACGTCTACGCGCAGCGCATCGTTCGCCAGAACATGGCGATCTTCAACGATCCGTTCTTCGGCCGCTTTGGCGGCGGCGGCATCCCGCGTGAAATGGTGGAGCGTTCGCTCGGCTCGGGCGTGATCGTCCGGCCGGACGGGATTATCGTCACCAACAATCACGTCATCGAGGGCGCGCAATCGCTGAAAGTCGTGCTGGCCGACCGGCGTGAATTCGACGCCGAACTCGTGCTCGCCGACCCGCGCGTCGATCTCGCCGTGCTGCGCATCAATGTGCGCGGCGAGCGCCTGCCGACGCTGCCCTTCGCGGACACGCATCAGCTGCAGGTCGGCGATCTTGTGCTCGCGATCGGCAACCCGTTTGGCCTGAGCCAGACCGTCACCAGCGGCATCGTCTCGGCGCTTGCGCGTACCGAGGTCGGCGTGTCCGACTATGCCTTCTTCATCCAGACCGACGCCGCCATCAATCGCGGCAATTCCGGCGGCGCGCTCGTCGATATGAATGGCGCGCTGGTCGGCATCAATTCCGCGATCTACTCGGAGAATGGCGGCTCCAACGGCATCGGCTTCGCCATTCCCTCGGAGATGGTGCGCCGCGTGGTGGAATCCGCGCTGTCCGGCGGACAGCGCGTCGTGCGCCCCTGGCTCGGCGTGCGCGGGCAGACCGTGACGCAGGATCTCGCCAATTCGATGGGCTTGCCGCGTCCCGAAGGCGTGCTGATTGCGGACGTCTATCCCAACGCTTCCGGCGCGCGCGCCGGGCTGCAGCGCGGCGACATCATCCTCAACGTGGCGGGCTCCGAAGTGCGCGACGAAGCCGGCGTGCGTTACCAGTTCGCGACACAGCGTCCAGGCGCGCGCGTGCCAGTCGACATCCTCCGCAGCGGCCGGCGCATGACGCTGACCGTCTCGGCCGAAGCCCCTCCTGGCGGCTCGCCGCAACCGGTCGACGTGGACGGACGCAACCCGCTGAGCGGCGCTCGCGTCGTGACGCTGACGCCGGCGACGGCGGAAGACGCGGGCCTTGATCCGTTCGCCACCGGCGTTTTCATCCAGCAGCTCGATCGCAACAGCATCGCCGCCGCCGCCGGTTTCGCGCCGGGCGACATCATCAATCAGGTCAATGGACGTCCGGTGCGCAATGCGGGCGATCTGAACGCGGCGCTCGCCGGCGCCCGCACCTGGGTGATCGACATGGAGCGCAACGGCCAGCACGGACAAATCCGCTTCGGCCTCTGAGCGCTTCTAGTGGTGAAGCTGTTGCTGCATTTGCTCCGGTGAGAGGCCGCGCTGCGGCCGGTGCAGCATTTCATCCTGGGTGCGCTCGGCCATCGCGCGCTCTTCGGCGTCCGTCGTGCAGACACGTACGGGGATGTGGGAGCCAGTCGGCGTACGATTGCGGCAGTGCAGGACCGGCGCCTGCTGAGCGTGTGTCTGCTGCTGCGCTTCGGTCTGCGCCGCGGGGGCGTTCGGCGTCGGGGCGGCGGCAGGTTCTCCCGTCGCGGCCTGAGCCAAGGCGATCAACAGGGCGGCCAGCATCGCATTCTCCTCGTTCCGGAGCGCGATTGGGCGCCGCACGGCTGCAAACGGCCACGGGCAGTCGACGAACGGACCGTCGCTATCGACGGGCTGTTCGCCTATCTAAGAGACGATGTCCGATTTGTTCGAAGCCGCCGGTCTGGACCAGGGGGCACCGCGCCCGCTGGCCGATCGTCTGCGTCCGCAGCGACTGGAGGACGTGGTCGGCCAGGATCATCTGCTGAAACCGGAAGGGCCGATCGGGCGCATGGTGGCGCAGAAGCGGCTTTCCTCGATGATCCTCTGGGGGCCGCCGGGCGTCGGCAAGACCACCATTGCGCGGCTTCTGGCGCACGAAACCGGCCTCGAGTTTCAGCAAATCAGCGCTGTGTTCTCCGGCGTCGCCGATCTCAAGAAGGCGTTCGAGACAGCGCGCGGCCGCCGCGCTTCGGGCAAGGGCACCCTGCTGTTCGTGGACGAAATCCATCGCTTCAACCGCGCCCAGCAGGACGGCTTTCTGCCGTACGTCGAGGAAGGCGTGGTCACGCTGGTCGGCGCCACCACCGAGAACCCCAGCTTCGAACTGAACGCGGCGCTGCTCTCGCGGGCGCAGGTGTTCGTGCTGAAGCGCCTCGACGACGATGCGCTTGAGCTTTTGTTGCGACGCGCCGAAGCCGAGATCGGGCGCGACCTGCCGCTGACGCCGGAGGCGCGGCTTGCACTCTGCAATCTCGCCGACGGCGATGGACGCTACGCGCTGACGCTCGCCGAAGAAGTGTTCACGCTGCCGGCGACGGAGAAGCTCGACGTTAAGGCGCTTGGTCAAATGTTGCAGAAGCGCGCGCCTGCCTACGACAAGGATCGCGAGGAGCACTACAATCTGATCTCGGCGCTGCACAAAAGCATCCGCGGCTCCGATCCGGACGCAGCGCTTTACTGGCTTGCGCGCATGCTGGCCGGCGGCGAAGACCCGCTCTTCATCGCCCGCCGTTTGGTGCGTGCGGCGGCGGAAGACGTGGGCCTCGCCGATCCGACCGCGCTGCTCATCTGCAACGCCGCCAAGGATGCGGTGGATTTCCTCGGTCAACCCGAAGCGGAACTGCATCTTGCGCAAGCCGTGATCCATCTCGCGACGGCGCCGAAATCCAACGCGGCCTACGTGGCGTTTGGCGCTGCAAAGAAAGCCGCCGCCGAGACAGGAACGCTTGGGCCGCCCATGCATATCCGCAACGCGCCCACGCGGCTGATGAAGGAATTGGGCTACGGCGCGGGCTACGAATACGACCACGACGCGGAAGGCGGTTTCTCCGGCCAGAGCTACTTCCCGGACGAGATGAAGCCTCGCGTCTTCTACGATCCCAAGGGCGCCGGCCGCGAAGCGCCGATCAAGGAACGCTTGGACAAGTGGCGTGCTTCGCGCTCCCAACGCAATGGCTGATCCACGCGCGTTCCTGATCCACGAAGACGCCCATGTGCTCGCTTTCAACAAGCCCGCGGGCCTCGCCGTTCAAGGCGGTTCGGGAGTCACGCACAACCTCGAAGGCATGCTGGCGGCGTTCGCCAAGTCGAATGGCAAGCGCCCGCATCTCGTGCATCGCCTCGACCGCGAGACCTCCGGCGTCATCGTCGCCGCGCGCACCAAGCCGGCGGCGTCGTTTCTCTCCGAAGCCTTCGCCGGGCGCGATGCGAAGAAGACATACCTCGCCATCGTCTGCGGCGGCGCGCCGGCGCCGGCCGAAGGCGAGATCGACCTGCCGCTCAAAAAGTCCAGCCGCAAAGGTCTCGACATCATGGAGGTCGCGCCAGACGGTCAGCCCGCGCTCACGCGCTACCGGACGCTCGCCGCCACGCCGGAGGCCGCGCTGATCGAACTCGCGCCCCAGACCGGGCGCATGCACCAGCTTCGCGCCCATCTGGCGGCCATCGGCCGGCCCATCGCTGGCGACGGTAAATATGGCGGCCTGTTCCGCCTGGGCGGGACCGACATCCCCGGCCTCATGCTCCACGCCGCCGCGCTCGACATTCCCCACCCCGCCGGCGGGCGTCTTCGGCCGTCCGCGCCTCCGCCCGAAGCTTTCCGCGGCGTCGTCCATTCACTTGGCCTTGAGGCGGCGCTGCCGCGTTAAATCTGCTAAGACCCCGGCGAGGGACTAGAAACGAGGACGTCCATGATCCGCCGCCTCATGCCGCTGCTGCTGCTTGCCGCGCTCGCCGCCTGCGCCACGCCGCCGACCTATGTCCGCGCCGCAGGCCCGAACACGCCCGGCTATTCCGAGCAGCAGATCGAATCCAACCGGTTCTTCGTCACCTATCGCGCGCCGTCGAGCGCCGACCAGCGCTTGGTGGAAGACTTCGCTCTGCTGCGCGCCGCCGATCTCACGCTGCAGCAGGGCAAGGACTGGTTCATCGTCGATCGCCGCACCACAGACCAATCCGCGCAGCAGAC
>DASZSK010000036.1:0-15875 GCA_035548735.1 Caulobacterales bacterium
CGTGGCGCGACCTGATGCCGTTCGGCTTCGTAACGCAGCAGCACTTTCAGCAATTCTACGGTCGGTCCGATGCCGGACGGGAGCGGCGGCGGCCGTTCGACGCGATGGGCCACGCGGTCAGTATCGGCAAACGCCCGCTGCAGATCGGAAATCAATTCTTGCGCGCTGCGCGAATTGCCGAAGCCGCGCGGCACGGCGCGCATGCGATCGAAATCGCCCGCGCTCTTTGGTTTGATCTCGGCAATTTCATAAAGCGCTTCGTCCTTGACGATGCGACCGCGAGGCACGTCTCGGGATTGCGCCTGGCGTTCGCGCCACGCCGCGGCGGTTTGCAGCGCGAGCACGTAATCGGGCGTCGTCTTGCGCAATTTCAGCCGCCGCCACGCATTCTCCGGGGCAGTGTCATAAATGTCGGGGTTCAACAATTGCGCGAGCTCGTCGGCGACCCAATCGCTGCGGCCTTCCGACTGCAAACGATCCGCGAGCTTCGGATAGAGATCGCGCAGATGGGTGACGTCCGCGAGCGCGTACGAGAGCTGCGCTTCGGAAAGCGGGCGCCGGCTCCAATCGGTGAAGCGCGAGGATTTGTCCAAGCGCCGCTTCAGCACGGCTTGCACCAGCGCATCGTAAGCGATGGAATCGCCGTGGCCCGCCGCCATCGCCGCGATCTGCGTGTCGAAGACCGGCGTCGGCAACTTCCCCGCGAGCTTCATGAAGATCTCGAGGTCCTGCCGCGCGGCGTGAAAGACTTTCAACACGCTCTCATTGGCCAGGAGATCGAGAAACGGTCCGAGATCGAGTGCGGGGTCGAGCGGGTCGATCACGCCTTCGGCGTCCGGCGAGGCCGCCTGGATAAGGCAAAGCTTCGGCCAGTAGGTGGTTTCCCGCATGAATTCTGTGTCGACGGCGACGAAGGCTTGCGCGGCGAATGTCTCGCAGAGCGCCTTCAGCTCATCCGTCTTGGTGATGAGACGCATGCTGTGGGGCATGGGCGCCATCGCCGGTTCCGTCAAGGGCGGGGCGAAGCGGCATGAGGTCCTCGCCCGGCGGCCTTGCGCCCATGTCGACAGTTAATTTCGGAATTGCTCGAAACGAAAACCGGGGTTTGACTTCGCGGATGCAACGGGCGGCAAGTATTCCCCGGTGCGTTACCCCATTGTCATTGGTCTTCGTGGAGTGAGTGCGCTAATCGTCAAGTTCATGAAAGCACAATTGCGCCTCGCCGCTGCCGCCGCGGCGACATTGGGCGCGGCCTGGGGAGGAGCGGCTTTCGCGGACTGGCCCTTTGGGGCGGTCGTTCGCTTCGAGCCCGGCTATGGCGGGATGTGCGAGGGCTGCGATCTGTCCGGGCGGCTGCTGGCGGGGGTGAAGCTCACCAACGGCGTTTTTCGCCGCGCCAATTTCTCGCACGCCGTGCTGGCGCGAGCGAACGCATCGGGCTCGGTGTTCGAGGAAGCCGACTTCACCGAAGCGGATCTCTCGCACGCCAAGCTGATAGACGCGAAGTGCGCCCGCGCGAGCTTTGAAAGCGCTATTCTCTCCCACAGCGACGCCAGCAGCGCGGAATTCCAGCGCGCCGATTTCACGCGGGCGCAGTTGGAAGACGCCGCCTTCGCGCGGGCCAATCTGCAGGGCGCCGTGTTCACCAGCGCCAACGCTGACGCTGCGCGCTTCACGGGCGCCGACTTGCGCGATGCGTCGTTCCGTAGGGCGCGGTTGACCGGCGCGGATTTCTCCGGCGCCGATCTCACCGGCGCCGATTTCAATCACGCCAATCTTTCCGGCGCTGACCTGAGTTCGGCGCGTGGGCTGACGCAGGAGCAAATGCGCCGCGCCTGCGGCGACCGGGCGACGCGCTTGCCCGCGCGGATGCGGATCGCGCGCTGCGCCTAGGTCTTCGCCTGTTCGACGATGCGGATGTGCAGTTCGCGCAACTGCTTCGGCGTCACTTCGCTCGGCGCGTTCATCATCAAGTCCTGCGCCTGCTGATTGAACGGGAAGGCGATGACGTCGCGAATGCTTTCGGTGCCGGCGAGCAGCATGACGATGCGGTCGACGCCCGGCGCCGAGCCGCCGTGCGGCGGCGCGCCATAGCGGAACGCGTTGAGCATGCCGCCGAATTTCTCCTCCACGACCTCGCGGCCGTAGCCGGCGATCTCGAACGCTTTGATCATGACGTCCGGGCGATGGTTGCGGATCGCGCCTGACGAGAGTTCAACGCCGTTGCAGACGATATCGTATTGAAACGCGGTGATGCCGAGGATCGTGTCCTTGTCGTTGGCGTCGAGCGCGAGGAAGGCGTCCTTGTCGAAATTCGGCATCGAGAACGGGTTGTGCGAGAAGTCGATCTTCTTCTCTTCCTCGCTCCATTCGTACATCGGGAAGTCGACGATCCAACAGAACTTGAACTGCTCCTTGTCGGAGAGGGAGAGTTCGTCCGCCACCTTATTTCGTGCGAGGCCAGCGAACTTGTAGAAGACGCCCGGATCGCCGGCGACGAAGAACGCCGCATCGCCGACCTTCAGGCCGAGCTGATCGCGGATCGCGTTGGTTTTTTCCGGTCCGATGTTTTTCGCAATCGGTCCTGCGCCGCCTTCTTCGCCTTCGCGCCAGAAAATGTACCCCAGGCCCGGCTGACCTTCGCTTTGCGCCCACGCATTCATACGATCGGCGAAGGCGCGATTGCCGCCGCTCGGCGCTGGCACCGCCCACACCGCATGTTTCGGCTTTTCCAGAATGCGCGCGAACAGGCCAAAGCCGCCGCCGCGGAAATGCTCGCTCACGTCCTGCAGGATCAACGGATTGCGCAGATCAGGCTTGTCGGAGCCATATTTCGAGATCGCCTCGGCGTAGGCGATGCGCGGAAACTCCCCGGCCTTGGTCACGCGTTTGCCATTGGCGAATTCCTCGAACACGCCCGCGAGCACCGGCTCGATCGCCTGGAACACGTCTTCCTGCGTGACGAAGCTCATCTCGAAATCGAGCTGGTAGAATTCGCCGGGCGACCGATCGGCGCGCGCGTCTTCATCGCGAAAGCACGGCGCGATCTGGAAGTAACGGTCGAAGCCCGCGACCATCAGCAATTGTTTGAATTGCTGCGGCGCCTGCGGCAGCGCGTAGAATTTTCCCGGATGCAGACGCGACGGTACGAGAAAGTCGCGCGCACCTTCCGGCGACGACGCAGTGAGGATCGGCGTCTGAAATTCTGTGAAGCCCTGATCGATCATGCGCCGACGCAGGGACGAGATGACCTTGCTGCGCAGGACGACGTGGCGATGCAGGCTGTCGCGGCGCAGATCGAGGTAGCGGTATTTTAGGCGCAGCTCTTCCGGATAGTCCGGCTCGCCAAATACCGGCACCGGCAGCTCCTGTGCTTCGCCGAGCACTTCCAGCGCGCTCGCTTGCACTTCGACGCCGCCCGTCGGCAGGTTGGCGTTCACCGTCTCCGGCGTGCGTTCCACGACTTTGCCGTCGATGCGGATCACGCTTTCCGCGCGCAGCTTTTCGGCTGCGGCGAAGGCCGCGCTCGACGGCGCGATGACGATTTGCGTCACGCCGTAATGGTCGCGCAGATCGATGAACAGCAGCCCCCCATGGTCGCGCTTCCGGTGCACCCAGCCGCTGAGCCGGACCGTTTGGCCCGCATGCGAAGGGCGGAGTTCGCCGCAGGTGTGACTGCGATAGGCGTGCATTTGTCCTCTCCCGGCGCGCCTCCAGCAAAGTGCGTCTGAAAGCTCGCCAAATTCCAGAGTCGCACGCCTTCTTGAAGGCGAGCGAAGCGGCGGACAAGCGCATGCGTCGCGGGTTTATGTCAAGGCGAGCGCTGGTTCAGTCGACGCCGTCGTCCGCCGCTTCGCGGTTCATGGCGATGAGCGCTGCGAGCGCCTTGCGTGCGGCCCGGACATTGTCCTGTCCGACACGTTCCGTGAGCGCCGTGTCGATGCGTTCACGCGCGGCGGCCTGGACGGCGGCGGCGCTGCGCCCGCGTTCGGTCAGCGAGAGCGTGATGCGCCGCCTGTCTTCCGGGTCGGTGGCGCGCTCGACATAGCCGCGCAACACCAGCGCATCGATCAATTGGCCTGCCGCCTGCTTGGATACACGGAGATCGCGGATGAATTGGCCGACCGACACCTCGCCTAGCGCCAGCGCTCCCAGCACATACATGCCGTTGCCCGGGATATCGTCACAGCCGGCCTCGGCGAGCGCCTCGCGCATGGCTTTGCCGTACGTGGTCCGGGCGTGTCGGAGCAGAGCCGGCATGACGAGATCTTCGAGGCGGAAGGGCGGCTGGTCGGCTTGAGCATGGTCAGTCATACGCGAACCATGCCGTATTCCATGATTGACTGTCAAGTAGATTGACAGTCAATCAGCCTTTCGCTTCGCCTTTCGCCCCGCAGGCGGCGCATTGGCCGGTATCCGCCTCGACCGTGAAGTGGCCGCAGGCCGGGCAGGCTTCGGCGCGATAGCGGGGCGTGGTCCGCGTTGAGCGCACGGCTTCGCGACGCGGCTCGACCGCTTTCGTTTCCGTGCGCGGACGCAGCATGACGAGATTGTCGGGCGCCGCGCCCCGGGAGAAACCGCGCGAGATCAAGCGGGCTGCGCTTTCGGCTTCGTTGGCGCCGCGCGAGAGCCCGTCGCCGCGGGCATCGAACGGATCGACATGCGCGAGATCGCTGCGGCCGAGATAGGAGACCGAGAGCTCGCGGAAGATGTAATCGAGGATCGAGGTCGCATGGCGGATGGTGTCGTTGCCTTTCACTTCACCTGCCGGCTCGAAGCGCGTGAACAGGAACGCGTCGCAATATTCTTCGAGCGGCACGCCGTATTGCAGCCCGATCGAGAGCGAGATGGCGAAGTTGTTCATCAGCGAACGAAAGGCCGCGCCTTCCTTGTGCAGGTCGATGAAGATTTCGCCGAGCGCGCCATCGTCATACTCGCCGGTGTGCAGATAGACCTTGTGTCCGCCGACCGTGGCTTTCTGTATGTAGCCCTTGCGGCGATCCGGCAGACGACGGCGCTCGACGCGCGCCGGCGCCAATTCGGCTTGCACACTTTGAGCGGCGGGTGTGGCGACGGGCGGCGCGATGCGCTGGGGCTTCTCTTCCGGAATCTCTTCCAGCGACGGCAGCACCAGATTGATCGGCGGCGCTTCGCTCTTGAGCTTGAACAGCGTGACGCCGGCCTCGCGCGCTGAAGCTTGCAGCGCTGCGCGCTTCTCCGGATCGGCCTCGCGAAGGGTGATCTCGACGGCGGCGTTGGCGAACGGCGCGACGGCGGCGGCGAGCGCGAGCTGCGCTTCAGGCGCGATGTCGCGCGCGCTTGCGAACACAGCGCGATGCGCCTCGTCCAACCCAGGCGCGTCGTCGAGCGAACCCGCGCCCATGCAGAAGGCTTCCGCGGCGGCGATGTCCTCTTCGCTGAAGCCGAGCGTCATCAACAGGTCGCCGCGCTTGCCGGCGGCGACGTCGGGCGGCAGTCCGAGTTCGGCTTCGCAAAGCTCCGGTCCGATCACCAAAGGATGCACGGCGGCGCGCAGATTGAATGCATCGCGCGCGGCTTCTTCGATGGCGTCAAGCGCGGGATCGCTCAAGCCCTTGCCGCGCAGCTTTTCGAGGTTGACGCCAGGCGCGTTCTTGAGCGTCCGGCGGCCCTCGACATGGCGAGTCAGCGCGGCGATACGCGCGTCGTCATAGCCCAGCGCAAGAAGTGCGATACGCGCGTCTTCGCTGAGCGCGCGGCCAAATGCGCCGTCGTCGCGCGGCGCAAACCGCGCCACGCCGTCCAGTGGCGCAAGCCCAAGCGCATCGGCGCCGACGCGCCGCGCGCTGGCCGCGTCGAGCGCAAACGCGATCGTCACATTGGTCCGCAATGCGTGGTTCTTCGCGCCGCTTTGGGCCCGCAGCAACGTCGCCGCGCGTAGCGCCAGCGCTTGAAACGGTCCGTTGGTCTCCACCAACGCCATCGCCGCATCGCGCGCGGATTTGAGCGCGGCCTCCTCGGCGCGCCGCGCGCGGCTCCATTCGGGGTAAGCGGCTTTTGTTTCCGCGAGATCGGCGCTCTCGCTCGACGCCGCCGCACAGGCGAGCGCTGCGAGCGAGGCGACCGCGTTGCGCGCCGCGTCGCTGTCGTAGGCAAGGCCCGCGCGCATCAGCAGCGAGGCCAGGCCTTCGAGGCGGATGAGGATCGCCCGTCGCGGCGACGCGCCGTCGGCGCCGTGCGCAGCGTCGAGCGCGCGCGTCAGCAAGCGCACCGCCTTTTCAAAGGCGGAAACGTTGAATCCATCCTCGGCGTCATGGAAGCGCGTCAACGAGAGGCTTGCGCCGATCACGCCGCGCTCGTCGTCTGCGCATACTGCCCCGGTGGGATCGAGCGCGCCGTCTGCATAGGCGGCGAGTGCGCCGGCGTCCGGCGAGGCGATGGCGACGCGCCGCCGTGTCGGATCGGCGCCGGCGTCGAGTGCGGCCGTGTACGCCCCGCGCGCCACCGCGCCGGAAAGCGCGGCCAGGATGTCGGCGTCCGGCGCGCCCGCCAGCCGCGCGGCCGCCGCTTTGCGTTGCACGCCGCCGCGCGA
This sequence comes from Caulobacterales bacterium, assembly GCA_035548735.1. Classification (GTDB taxonomy): domain Bacteria; phylum Pseudomonadota; class Alphaproteobacteria; order Caulobacterales; family Aquidulcibacteraceae; genus Vitreimonas. The sequence continues at coordinate 6,572 of DASZSK010000036.1, forward strand.
GGCGTCGAGTCCGTTGCGAACCGCTTCGATGGCGAGATCGGCGAGCGCCGCATCGAGTGCGCGCGCGCCCGCCGCCAACGCGGCGCCGGCGCGATCGCGCGCCATCTCGTCGGCCACCAGCACCGCCGCCGCTTCGCCGCTCGGGCGCACCAGCACGCTGACGCCGGCCCGCGCCAGCGGGTCGGCCAGCCGCGCCGCCGCTTCCAGTGCATCCAACGCGGGCACGCTGGGCGCGCCAGCGATCCCGATGCGCGCGCCGGAAGCCAGGAGACGCTGCACGCGGCTCAAGGCGTCGAGTTCGTTCGTCGTGGGCCAGTGCAGCAGCACCGCCGAGAGCGCCAGTTCGGCGCCGTCAGAGAGGGCGGCCTTGACAAGCGGCGGGTCGAAGGCGGCCTTGCCCTCGCTCAGCAGCGCCTCGAGCGGCTCGGTGAGGGCGTCATCGCCCGCCCATTCGGCGATCCGGCGCGAGAGCTTGCCGATGGCCAGCGTGACGCTGGGGCCATCTTCGGTCTCGACGCAGAAGCCGGCTTCGACCGCCGCCTGCGCCATCAGCTCCGACCAGGCCGGCGGCGCATCGATGACGCCTGCCGCCGCGTCCGCGTCCAAATCCGTGTCTCGCGCCATGACGCTGCTCCCGAATTGCTGATCGAGAGGTGACACGTCTCGGCGGCGCAATCAATATCTAGTGGCTGCAAGCTCACACTTATCCCAAGATATTGTTTCGCACCTGCACTGGACGCGCTCGGGGCGCTTCGTCATAAGTACCGCCGCACAATCGACTCTCACGGGACCTAATTCAGCCCATGCTCAAACGCATCTTCACTTGGTGGAATGGCGCCACCCTCGGGGCGCTCTACGACATCACGCGGCGGGGATCGCTGGTCGGGCAGGATGAATACGGCAACCGGTTCTATGAGGAGCGCCGCCCCAGCCTGGATGGGCGCAAGCGCCGGTGGGTCGTCTATGACGGCCTCGCCGAAGCTTCGCGTGTCTCGCCGGACTGGCACGGCTGGCTGCACCACACTTTCGAAGAACCGCCCACTGTGGCGCCCTTCAAGACGAAGCCTTGGGAAAAGCCGCATCAACCCAATCTTACAGGCACGGTCCGCGCCTATCGGCCGAAAGGCTCGCTGGCGCGCGGCGGTCGGCGTGAAAAAGCCACGTCCGACTACGAAGCTTGGAAGCCGGAGTAGGTGATGTTGGAGCGTTGGGGCGAGACCATTCTTGGCGCGGTTGTGGTCATCGTGGCTGTGGGCTTCTTCGCCTTCGCCGCCGCGCAAGCGGGTCAGTCGAATGGCGGCGACGGCTACGTGCTGACCGCGCGCTTCCAACGCGTCGACGGCATCGCGACGGGCTCGGATGTGCGCGTATCCGGCGTGAAAGTCGGGGTGGTGAAAGCCGTTTCGCTCGACCCGAGCACCTATCTGGCCAAGCTCGACTTCGCCATAAGCCCAAACGTCCACATCCCGGATGACTCGACCGCGCGGATCGCTTCGGACGGATTGCTCGGCGGCGCCTATGTCGCGATCGAACCGGGCGCCGGCGATCCGCTGCGCCCGGGCGGCGAGATCGCCAATACGCAAGGCGCGGTCGATCTGCTGACCGTGCTTGCATCCGCTGCGCAGAATATGGGTCAGCAACAGAAGCCGCAGGAAAGCACTACGCCATGAAGCGCGTCCTCCTCGCTCTCGCTTTGTCGTTTGCGGTCGCGACCCCGGCGTTCGCGCAAACCGTCGTGCTGCGCGGGCTCGACAAGGTCACGGGGCATGCGCGCGATTTCAACGCCGCAATTGATCGCCCGGTGCGCTTCGGCACGCTCGAAGTGATCGCGCGTTCGTGCACGAAACATGCGCCGGAAGAAACGCCGGAAGTCGCCGTCTATCTCGAAGTGTTCGACCATCCGACCACGACGCAGGGCCAGCAGGCGACGCGGGTGCCGATCTTCCATGGCTGGATTTTCGCATCGAGCCCCGGTCTCAATGCGATCGAGCATCCCAATTACGACATCTGGGCCGTCGACTGCCGCGACTGACGGCTAGCTCTCCACGATCCGCACCAACTCTTCGCCGCTCGTACCTTCCGGCAAAGCGGCGAAATCGCCCTTAGCCTCGAGCGCGACGCCCAAAAGCGCGTGGAAGATGCGCCGCGGCAGCGCTTGCGCGCCGAATTGTTCGAGGTGCGGCGTCAGGAATTGCGCGTCGAGCAAGCGGAAGCCGCCGAACCTGAGTCGCGCGGCGAGTTGCGCCAGCGCCGCCTTGCTGGCGTCCGCGACGCGCGAAAACATGCTTTCGCCGAAGAAGGCGCCGCCCAGCGCCACGCCGTAAAGCCCGCCGACAAGCTCTTCGCCGATCCGCGTCTCGACGCTGTGGGCGATGCCGCGCCGGTGAAGCTCCTGGTAGAGGATGCGGATGTCCGGGTTTATCCAGGTGTCTTCGCGTCCCGGCGCGGGCGCGGCGCAGGCGTCCAGGACGCCGGCGAAGTCGCGGTCGACGGTGAAACGGAAATGGTCGCCGCGCAGCGTGCGCTTCAAACGCCGGGAAAGATGGAAACTTTCCAGTGGCATGATGCAGCGCCATTCCGGATCGACCAGGAACACGCCGTCGTCGTCGCGGCTTTCGGCCATCGGAAAGACGCCGCGGCGGTAGCATGCGATGAGGTCTTCGACCGAGAACGGCTTCATCGCCCATAAACATGGCGCCGAAGCCGCGCCGAGGAAACACCCCGCACTCAGTCCGGTTTTGCTTTTTGTTGCGCGCAAAAGTCGTTTCAGAAGCGCGTCGGCGCGCCTAAGTTTTCCCCATGGCCCAACCCGTCATCCTTTCGCCGACGCGCGAGCAGCTTGTGCACACGCTCTATGAGGCGGCCGAGCTCGAGCACAATCTCATGTGCACCTACCTTTATGCCGCCTTCAGCCTGAAGGACGGTGAAGCGGAAGGGCTGTCGGCCGCGGAAGCCGACGCCGTAGCGCGCTGGAAACGGATCATTATCGATGTCGCGGTGGAGGAGATGGGCCATCTCGCCGCCGTCTGGAACATCACCGCCGCGCTCGGCGCCGCGCCGCATCTGGGCCGCGACAACTTCCCACTCAATCCGGGACTCTTGCCCGCTGGCGTCGTGGTCAAGCTCGCGCCGTTCAACGAAGCGGTGCTGCAGCATTTCGTCTATCTTGAGCGCCCGCACCAATCGCCCGAGTCGGACGGCGAAGGGTTCGAGCCCGAGCGCACCTTCAAGCGCGGAGCCGATGGCAAGCGCCTGACGCCGCAGCCGCTCGACTACGATACGGTTGGCGATTTCTACAACGCGCTGAGCGACGGCCTGCGCGCCCTCGTCGAGACGATCGGCGAGAAGAACCTGTTTTGCGGCGATCCCGGCTTGCAGCTCTCGCCGGCCGAGATCGATCTCAATGGCGCAAAAACGGTGATTTGCGCCAAGACCGCGCTGGCGGCGTTCGACGCGATCGTACGCCAGGGCGAAGGCGCGCCCGCCGATTCGACGGACTCTCACTTCCAGAAATTTATCGCCGTGCGCGAGGAATATCGCAGGCTCAAGGCGGCCAATCCAAAGTTCGAACCTGCGTTTCCTGCCGCGCACAATCCGGTGCTGCGACGGCCGCCGAAGCCGGAGGGTCGCGTGTGGCTGGAAGACGCCGACGCAATCGCCACCGTCGATCTCGCGAACGCCGCTTACGGCCTGATGCTGCGCTTGCTCGCGTACGCTTATGCGATCTCTGGACCATCGCCAGAGAAGGCGCTGGCAGTTGATCTCGGCGTCGAACTGATGCGTGCTCTCGCGGCGCTCGGCGAACGCGCGGCGCGTCTGCCGGCTGGGCCATCCAATCCGCAATGCAATGCGGGCGTCTCGTTCACGGCGCTGCGCGATACCGCGCCGTTGCCGCCGAGCGAAGGCGCGCGCCGCTTTTTCGTCGAGCGACTGGGCGAACTGGCGGCAGCAGGGACAGAGCTGGCCGGTTCCGGCGACGCGCGCGCCGACAAGGCGGCGCGACTGTTGTCATCGCTCGCGGAGCGCGCCGCAAGAAGCTTCGCCAACCTGCAGCCGGCGGCGCCCGTGTACGCTCCGCAAAAGTCCGATCCGCCGCCCGCCGTGCACACGCTCATTTCAACGGTTGAACATGGCCTTGAGATTGTCGAAGGCGAGAAGCTCAGCATTCATTATCGCGGCAAACGCTGCATCCATTCACGCTGGTGCGTGACGGGCGCGCCGAAGGTGTTTCTCGCCAATGTCGAGGGGCCCTGGATCCATCCCGACGAGATGGACGTGGAAGAGCTCGCGGGCGTCGCTCGCGATTGTCCGTCGGGCGCCATTCAATACAAGCGCAATGACGGGATGCCGGAAGAGGCCGCGCCGCCCGTCAATCTCGCGCGCGTGCTCGAAGGCGGGCCCTATGCGGTGCGCGGCGACATCCGTCTGAATGGCGAAGCGATCGGTTATCGCGCCACGCTTTGCCGCTGCGGGCAATCGAAGAACAAGCCGTTCTGCGATGGCTCACATCACGATACGCATTTCGATGCGTCGGGCGAACCGCCGACCGGCGACAAGACCGCCATGCTTGCCGTGCGTGACGGGCCGCTCGAAATCAATCCGCAAACCGACGGCCCGCTCATGGCGCGCGGCAATTTCGAGGTGATGTCCGGAACCGGGCGGATGGTGGCGCGCGTGACCGCATGCCGGCTTTGCCGTTGCGGCCACTCGAACACCAAGCCGTTCTGCGACGGCACGCACGCGAAGATCGGGTTTAAGGCCCCGTAGGCGTCAGTTCTCGCTCGGCAGCTGCCCGCGCAGCGTATCCCGCCCCAGTGCGGCGCCGTGAAATTCCTCCGGCGCGTTCACCAAGCTCGGATCGGGCGGGATCGCGATATGCGCGGAGGGCGGCGCGCTTTCATGTTCTGACGCGCAGGCGCCAGTCAGAAGCACAAATGCAAAAAGGATGTGTCGTTTCGACATGAAAGCGGCCTTCGGTTTCAAACCGAACAGCCGCTTGCAAGCGCGACGCCGTTAACCCTGCTTGGCCTTCAGATACTTCTCAAGCCAGTGGATGTTGTATTCGCCGTCGACGATGTCGGGTTCGCGCACCAACTCCTGGAAGAGCGGGATCGTCGTCTCGACGCCGCTGATCACCATTTCGCCGAGCGCGCGTCGAAGGCGCATCAGGCACTCGGCGCGGTCGCGACCGTGCACGATCAACTTGCCGATCAGCGAGTCATAGTTCGGCGGGATCGAGTAGCCCGCATAGATGGCGCTATCCATGCGCACGTCGAGGCCGCCGGGCGGATGGTAGCCCGTGATTTTGCCCGGCGACGGGCGGAAGGTTTGCGGGTTCTCGGCATTGACGCGGCACTCGATGGCGTGGCCGGAAAATTTGATGTCCTTCTGCGTGAAGGAAAGCGGCGCCCCGTCGGCGATGCGGATCTGCTCGCGCACCAGATCGATGTCGGTGATCATCTCGGTCACCGGGTGCTCGACTTGCAGACGCGTGTTCATCTCGATGAAATAGAACTCGCCATCCTCGTAGAGGTATTCGACGGTCCCAACGCCCAGATAACCGAGCTTCTTGATCGCCTTCGCGGTGATCGAGCCGATGGTGGCGCGATCGACATCGTTGAGTGCGGGCGAGGGCGCTTCTTCCCAAACCTTCTGGTGACGCCGCTGCAGCGAACAATCGCGTTCGCCAAGATGCACGACCGAGCCGTGGCTGTCGGCAATCACCTGGATTTCGATGTGGCGGGGATGGGAGAGATACTTCTCCAGATAGACGGCGTCGTCGCCGAACGCCGCGCGCGCCTCGGCTCGCGCTGTCGAGAGCGCCTCGGACAATTCCTCGGCGGTGCGCGCGACCTTCATACCGCGCCCGCCGCCGCCCGCCGCGGCCTTCACCAGCACCGGATAGCCGATCTGCTTGGCGACGCGCTTGGCTTCGAGGTCTGTCGTGATCCCGCCTTCGGAGCCGGGCACGACGGGAATCCCCGCGGCCGACGCGGCCTGTTTGGCCGTGATCTTGTCGCCCATCATGCGGATGTGTTCGGGCTTCGGGCCGATGAACACCATGTTGTGCTTTTCGACGATCTCCGCGAAGCGCGCATTCTCCGAAAGAAAGCCGTAGCCCGGATGGATCGCCTGCGCGCCGGTGATTTCGGCCGCGGTGATGATCGAGGGGATGTGCAGGTAGCTTTTCGCCGCCGGCGCCGGGCCGATGCAGACGCTTTCGTCGGCGAGTCGTACATGCATGGCGTCGGCGTCCGCGGTCGAATGCACGGCGACCGTCTGGATTCCCATCTCCTTGCAGGCGCGATGGATCCGAAGCGCGATCTCGCCGCGATTGGCGATGAGGACTTTGTCGAACATCTATTCGAGGATGATGAGCGGTTGACCGAACTCGACCGGCTGGGCGTCGCCGACGAGAATTTGCACGACCTTGCCGGCGCGTGGCGCGGGGATCGGATTGAACGTCTTCATCGCCTCGACGACCATCAGCGTCTGGCCTTCGTTCACCGCGTCGCCGATCTTCACGAACACCGGCGCGCCGGGCTCGGGCGAAAGATACGCCGTGCCGACCATCGGCGAAGTCACCGCGCCGGGATGCGAACGCATGTCGACCGGCGTCTCTGTCGCCGGCGTCGGCGCGGGCAGGGCGGCGGGCGCCGCTGGCGCATGCGCCGGCGCCAGTGCTGCCGGCGCAGCCGCAACCATCGCCGCGCGCGACAGCTTCAGTTTGAGGTCGCCGTGCTGCACTTCGATCTCGGTCAGGCCGGTGTCGCGCAGAATGGAGGCGAGTTCGCGCACGAGTTCAGCCTCGACGCCCTGGCCCTTCTTGTCGTTCATTGATTGTGGTCTCCTGCTCACGCGCCGCGCTCCGTGGCGAGCGCGGCGGCGGCGTCGATGGCGAGCGTGTAGCTCTGCGCGCCGAAGCCGGCGATCACGCCCTTGGCGGCGGTCGAGATATGCGAAATATGCCGGAACGGCTCACGCGCGGCCGGGTTGCTTAGATGCGTTTCGATCACGGGAATTCCGATGGCCTTGATCGCATCGTGCAACGCGATCGAGGTGTGGGTGTAGGCGCCGGCGTTTAATACCACCGCTCCCGCTTTGTCTTTAGCTTCATGCAGCCAGTTCACCAGTTCGCCCTCGATGTTCGATTGGCGGAACTCTACCTTGCGTCCATGCATGGCGGCGCGCTCGGCGCACGCCTTTTCAATGTCTTGCAGCGTGGCGCGGCCGTAGATTTCCGGCTCCCGTGAGCCGAGCAGATTGAGGTTGGGGCCGTTAAGGACGAAAATGGGCTTGGCGGCGCTTGATGCCATGGCGCTTTTGACGTCCCGCGTCTTCTGGTTGATCCGCGCCGCCCCGGCGCTTAAGTCGGGCAGATAGGAAAGCCGATGCGTCTGACCGTCAATGGAGAAGTGCGAGAGGCGCCCGATTCGGCGACCCTCGCCGCGTTCCTCGCCTCCCTGGGGATAGAACAAACCAAGGTGGCGGTGGAGCGCAACCTGGAAATCGCCCCCCGGTCGCTTTGGAGTGCGATCACACTGGAAGACGGCGACCAACTGGAGATCGTACAATTCGTGGGGGGCGGATGATGGAGGGTCTCGTGAGTAGTCCCGACACCCTCGCCATCGCGGGCCGCAGCTACAACTCGCGTCTCATTATCGGCACGGGGAAGTACAAGTCCTACGCCGAAAACGCCGCTGCGCTCGAAGCCTCCGGCGCGGAGATCGTCACGGTCGCGGTGCGGCGCGTGAATTTGAGCGATCCAAGCAAGGAGCGTCTTACTGATCATATCAATCCGAAGAAGGTGACGTTTCTTCCTAACACCGCGGGTTGTTACACCGGTGAGGAAGCCGTGCGCACGCTGCGGCTCGCGCGCGAAGCCGGCGATTGGAAGCTGGTGAAGCTCGAAGTGCTGGCCGATCAGAAGACGCTCTACCCCGACATGGAAGAGACGCTTCGCGCCGCCAAGCTGCTGGTCAGCGAAGGCTTCGAAGTGATGGTCTATTGCAGCGATGATCCAGTCTACGCGAAGAAGCTCGAAGACGCCGGCTGCGTCGCCATTATGCCGCTGGGTTCGCTGATCGGCTCGGGCTTGGGCGTCCAGAACCCGGTGAACATCCGCCTCATCGTCGAACAGGCGCGCGTGCCGGTGATTGTCGACGCCGGTGTCGGCACCGCGAGTGATGCGGCGATCGCGATGGAACTGGGCGTCGACGGCGTCTTGATGAACACCGCCATCGCCGAAGCAAAAGACCCGATCCGCATGGCGCGCGCGATGAAGCACGCGGTGATCGCGGGGCGTGATGCGTACCTGGCGGGCCGCATGCCCAGGAAGAAATACGCGGACCCCTCAAGCCCGCTCGGCGGCCTGATCTAGGTTTTCGCCCCTTAGTAGCGGACGCTACGTTGGGTCGCGTCATGGTTGCGGTCGCAAAACAAAGTCCCTATTGCTCCGATCGGGTGGTGAGCCACGGGGGGTAATATGGACGTCCAAACTTCGTCGATGGACATCAATTCGAAGACTGTCGCATTCGCAAACAAGATCATCCAAACGCGCAACATATCGGAGGCTTCTTCCTGGAAGGATGAAAAGGGCAAGCCAGGAATAGGTGTCTACATTCTCGCGGGCATCCTCATCTTGGCGGGTCTGGGTGCTTTGGGATCCAACTTCCTGATCACACTTATCCTAGTTGCGGTCGGCGCCGCGATCATATGGGGCTGCATGCAGTGGAAGCCCACGTATGAACTCCAGCTTCAAACCAATGCCGGCAAAGTCACGGCGCTCTCGAGTAAAGACGAGGCTTTTATCGACGACATTCTTCAGCGCATTCATCGGGCGATGGCGGAGCCGAACTCCACCGCGAACTACCATGTGAACGTGGATGCGAAGACGATCCAAGAGAATAAGGTCACGGTTTCGAATTCGACCGGCGTCAACGTGGTCGGAGGCGACGCGACCAGTACAACGCAAACGGCCGTCGTCTCTGGCGCGACGCTTGCTGATGTAAGCAATCTTATTGAGATTGTCAGATCTTCGAGCGCAGCGAACCGCGAGGAACTGCAGAGTCAGTTGGAAGACGTGCGGAATTTCATGGCTGGCGGCGGCAAGTCAAAGGAGGACGCACGACTGTCCTGGCAGAAGTTCGTGGGAGGTGTCGGCGCACTGTCGAGCGCGGGCGCTAGCGTGTGGGACTTAGTCGGCAAAGTTTCGTCACTGTTTGCGCCCGCGTAGTCGCGCAAGGACTAGGCCCCCGGCGGTCGCCAGGGGCCGCGCGCGGCGCGATCGGCGTGCGTGATGGCG
>DASZSK010000037.1:0-4659 GCA_035548735.1 Caulobacterales bacterium
GACGTTCGCGGAAATGATCAGCCGTGAAATGGGCAAGGCGCTGTGGGACGCCAAGGGCGAAGTCGCGGCGATGATCGGCAAGGTCGAGATCTCGATCCGCGCCCAAGCCGAGCGCGCCGGCTATCGCGAAGAGAAGGCCGCATTTGGCGCGATGACGCTGTCGCATCGCCCGCATGGCGTTTTGGCGGTGTTCGGCCCGTTCAATTTTCCCGGTCATCTGCCGAACGGCCACATCGTGCCGGCCTTGCTCGCCGGCAATTGCGTGTTGTTCAAACCCAGCGAATTGACGCCCGGCGTCGGCGCGTTGATGGCCGAAGCCTGGGAAGAGGCGGGCCTGCCCGCGGGCGTGCTCAATCTCGTGCAGGGCGCGCGTGACACGGGCGCGGCTCTACTCGACGAAGTCGGCTTGAATGGCGTGCTGTTTACGGGATCGGCCGACACCGGTCGTTTCATCCATCAGAAATTCGCGGGCCGGCCCGACGTGCTGCTGGCGCTCGAACTCGGCGGCAACAATCCGCTGATCGCTTGGCCGCCGGTTGATCCGCGGGCAGCGGCCAACATCATCGCGCACTCGGCTTACGCCACCAGCGGCCAGCGTTGTTCCTGCGCACGACGGCTGTTCGTGCCGGACAGCGCCGAAGGCAAGGCTATGATCGATGCGGTGGCCGCGCTGTGTGAGAAGATCGTCGTCGGCCCGGCGACGCAAACCCCCGAGCCCTTCATGGGACCGCTCGTGAACGCGCAAGCCGGCCAGCGTGCGCTGAACTTCGAAGCGAACCTCGTTTCGCGGGGCGCCAAGCCGATCGTGCCCGCGTCGCGCGATGGCGCTTTCGTGCGCCCGGCGCTGATCGATGTGACCGGCATCGAAGTGCCGGACGAGGAATTGTTCGGCCCATTGCTGCAAGTCACGCGCGTCAAGGATTTCGACCATGCGCTCGATCTCGCCAACGAAACGCGCTTTGGGCTCTCGGGCGGGCTCGTCAGCGACGATCCCGCGCTGTGGGCGCGGGTGAAGACCGAGCTGCGCGCCGGCGTCTTGAACTGGAATCGCCCGACGACCGGCGCGTCGGGCGCGATGCCGTTCGGCGGTCCGGGCCTTTCCGGTTCGCTGCGTCCGAGCGCCTATTACGCCGCGGACTACGTCGCTTATCCTGTCGCGACGCAGCTTGCGGAGAAGGCCGCTGCGATCCCGTCGCCGGGTCTGCCATGAGCGGCGAAGCGGCCGAGATCAATTTCGACGGGCTCGTCGGACCGACCCACAATTACGCTGGCCTGTCAGAAGGCAATCTCGCCTCGGCGCGCAATCGCGACACCGTCGCGCGTCCGCGCGCCGCTGCGTTGCAAGGCTTGGCTAAGATGCGCCGCTTGATGGCGCTCGGTTTGCCGCAAGGCGTGCTGCCGCCGCATGAGCGGCCCAACATCTCTTGGCTGCGCGGTTTGGGTTTTGGCGGCACGGACCGCGAAGTGTGGACGCAAGCCTGGGAGCGGGAGCAGACGCTGGCGCGCAACGCCGTCGCTGCGTCCGCCATGTGGGCCGCGAACGCCGCGACGGTGTCGCCCAGCGCCGATTGCGCCGATCAACGTCTGCATGTGAGCGTCGCCAATCTGCAGACCATGCTGCATCGCGCGCAGGAGGCCCCAACCACGGAACGCGCTCTGCGCCGCCTGCTGCCGGACGCCGAGCGCTTCGCCGTGCATGGCGCGCTGCCGCATCATGATGCGTTTTCGGATGAAGGCGCGGCGAACCATATGCGCATGGCGGCGTCCGCCGGCGCGCCCGGCCTAGAGATTTTCGTCTATGGCCGCAAACACGGCGAAGCGCGGCGCGGATTTCCCGCGCGCCAGACGCTTGAAGCCTCACGCGCGGTTGCGCGCCGGCATGAACTCGATGCGTCGCGGACGATCTTCGTGCGTCAGTCCGACCGCGCCATTGACGCGGGCGCCTTTCACAATGACGTCGTCGCGCTTGCGCATGAAAACGTGCTCTTCCATCACGCTGAAGCGTTTGAGGATCGCGATGCGCTCTATGCGGAGATCCGCGCCAAGGCCAAGGGGTCGTTCGAGCCGGTGTTCGTCGAAGTGCGGCCTGAGCAGGTGTCGCTCGAAGACGCGGTCGCGTCCTACCTCTTCACCTCCCAGCTCGCGCATCGTCCCGGCCACAGGGCGCTGACGCTGATCGCGCCGACCGAAACGCGCGAGAACAACCGCACGGCCGCCGTCGTCACCGAGATCACCAGCGCGCCGAACGCGGCGATCGCGTCGGCGGAGTTCGTCGATGTGCGCGAGAGCATGCGCAATGGCGGCGGACCGGCGTGCCTCAGGCTGCGCATCGTCATGACGCCGGAAGAGCGCAGGGCGGCGAGCGACGGCTTCTTCCTCGACGAGGCGCTTGCCAATCGGCTCGAAGCCTGGGTGAACGCCCACTATCGCGAAGAAATCGGGCCGGCCGATCTGGCCGACCCGATGTTGGTGGATGAGACGCAAGGCGCGCTCGATGCGCTCACGAGGATTTTACCGCTGGGTTCGGACTTCTATCCGTTCCAGCGCGGCTGAATCTCAGTTCAGGCTCTCGGGACGGAGCTTGTACGTCCCCTCATCGTCGGTCTCGAACAGCAAGCCAAGCTGCGGGTGCTCGATGGGCTCGCCGCTGTCATCGGCCATCAAATTCTGTTCGGAAACATAGGCGATGTAGTGGCTGTCGTCGTTTTCCGCGAACAGATGGTAAAAGGGCTGGTCTTTGCTGGGACGAAGCGGTTCGGGAATAGCAGTCAACCAGTCGTCATCATTGCTGAATTCCGAGTCGACATCAAAGATGACGCCCCGGAACGGAAACAGCTTGTGCCGCACGACTTGACCAATGGAGAATTTAGCTTCCTGCATCTTCTCCTCCTCGAACATCTCCTTCCGTCCACTCACGTAAGAAAGGTAGGAGGGCGGATTTGTTCCTACAAGCTGCGCCCTATTCACGGGCGCAGCGCCGCTTGGTAGCGTTCCTGTGACTTGAGGATCGCGTCCGCGCCCGGCCGAGCCGGGGCGGACATAGGGACAGTGACATGACCGGAGGGACCGATGCGCCGCGCGGCGGCGCGGCACGGTCGCGCCCGGCATCGCGCGCGCGACCGTGTTTCGCCGCGCTCGATCTGGGGACCAACAATTGCCGCCTGCTGGTGGCGGAGGCCGATGGCGCGGGTTTTCGCGTGATCGACGGCTATTCGCAAATCGTGCGCCTGGGCGAGGGCTTGGCGGCCTCCGGCAAGCTCTCCGACGCTGCCATGGCGCGCGCCTACCGGGCGTTGCAGTCGTGCGCGGAGCGGCTGGCATGGCGCAAGCCGGTCGCGGTCGGTTGCATCGCCACGCAGGCGTGCCGCATCGCTTCCAACGGCGCGCGCTTCCTGGCGCGGGTGAAACAGGATATCGGCCTCGATTTCGAAATCATCAGCGCCGAGCAGGAGGCGAAGCTTTCGGTGCTCGGCTGCGCCAGCCTGATCGATCCGGCGATGGACGTGGCCCTCATCGTCGATATCGGCGGCGGCTCGACCGAACTCGCTTGGCTGGACGCCAAGGCTGCTTATGACAGCGTCCGCGCCGGCAATCTTGAGCCGCCGATCCTGGCCTGGACCTCGACGCCGCTCGGTGTCGTGAACTTAACCGAAGACGATCCCGAACCGGAGAGCGGCAAGGCCGAATGGTACGAGGCGCTGGTCGGGCGCATCGTCGACGCGCTCGCGCCGAATGAACAAACCGCGCCCCTGCGCGAAGCCTTTCTTGACGGGCGCGCGCATATCATCGGAACGTCTGGCACGGTGACGAGCCTCGCCGGCGTGCATCTCAATCTGCAGCGCTACCAGCGCAGCAAGGTGGACGGGCTATGGCTCACCGCCGCCGAGTGCCGCGGCACCATCGCCCGGCTCGCGGCGCAGAACCATGCCGAGCGTGCTGGCAATCCGTGTATCGGCCGCGATCGCGCCGATCTGGTGATCCAGGGCGGCGCGATCCTTGAAGCGGTGATGCGCGTGTGGCCGGTGGCGCGCGTGCGTGTCGCCGACCGCGGTTTGCGCGAAGGCGTGCTGATGCAACTCATGGCGAAAGACAGGCGGCGCGCATGAGCGATGACGAGAAACGGCGCTGGAACAAGACCGTGACGACGCCGGGCGGCGAGCGCGTGCTGGCGCAGCGTGTGCGAAAGAAGAAAATCCCAAAGGAAAGCTCGCGGCAGTGGATCGAGCGCCAGCTCAACGATCCCTACGTGCAGAAGGCGCAGCGCGAAGGCTATCGCGCGCGCTCGGCGTATAAGCTGATCGAACTCGACGAAAAGTATCATTTCATGAAGAAGGGCGCGCGCGTCGTCGATCTGGGCGCAGCGCCTGGAAGCTGGGCGCAGGTGGCGCTGAAGCTCGGCGCCGCGAAAGTGGTGGGGATCGACCTCTTGCCGATCGATCATCTCGCCGGCGCGACTTTTCTGGAAATGGATTTTCTCGCGCCCGAAGCGCCGGATGCCCTCAACGCGGCCTTGGGCGGCAAGCCCGACATCGTGCTCTCGGACATGGCCGCCAACACGACGGGTCACGCCAAGACGGATCAAATCCGCACCGGCGCTCTGGCCGAAGCCGCCGCCGAATTCGCGATGGAAAACCTCGCGCCGGGCGGGACGTTCGTGAC
>DASZSK010000038.1:0-15324 GCA_035548735.1 Caulobacterales bacterium
GGTCGCGGTGCTGGCGACGGATGGATTTGAAGAAACCGAGCTGACCGAACCGCTGCGCGCGTTGAAGGAAGCCGGCGCGCAGGCCGAAGTGATCTCGCCCCGCGCCGGCGACATCCAAGGCGTTAAGCACAGTGAGAAGACACGCAAGGTGCACGTCGACAAGACGCTCGGCGAAGTCGACGCGCGGGACTACGACGCATTGGTGCTGCCGGGCGGCGTCGCCAATCCGGATGCGCTGCGGCTGGAACGGCAGGCCATCGCCTTCATCCGACGCTTCATCGAAGATGCGAAACCGATCGCCGCGATTTGCCATGGTCCATGGACTCTGATCGACGCCAGCGGCGTGCGCGGTAAGCGCATGACGTCGTGGCCCTCGCTGAAATGTGATCTCAAAAATGCCGGCGCTGAATGGGTGGATGAAGAGGTGGTGGTCGATTCGGGGCTCGTGACCTCGCGAAAGCCCGACGATTTGCCGGCCTTTTGCGCGAAAATGGTCGAGCAGATCGCCGAGGGCCGCCACGCCGGCGCAACAATGTGACCTTCCGGGCGTTCCGCGACTGAAAGTCTCGCTACAAACCCCTTGGGTTTTTGCGGGCGATCCTCTATCTCCTCCGCGAGGAGGCGTCCGCCCTTAAGCGGCGACGCCTCTTTTCCATCTCAGGTCGAAAGGACACGCGAACTTGAAAGGCGCCGCGACGATCGCTGATCGCTTGAGCGAAGCTCAAAAAGCCAAGCAGGCCATGTTGGAGAAAATGCGCGAGCGGAGCGCGGCGTTGAACACGCCGGAAGCGATCGCCAAGCGCGAAGAAGTGGCCAAGGCGCAGGCCGACCGCGCCGAAAAGCGGGCGCTGGCCGAGATGCTGCGCAAAGAACAGAAGGGCGCCGACCGTAAGGCGCGCAAGGAAGCGCGCGAAGCCGCGGAACGCGCCGAGCAGGAGCGTCTGAAGCGCGAAGCAGAGGAAGCCGAAGAGCGTCGCTGGGCGGAGCAGGCCGCGCGCGACTTGGCCCGCGCCGAGCGCGAGGCCGCCGAACGTGCGGCGCTGGCGCGTCAGAAGAAGGCGCTCGAAGGCTGGGAAGCGGCGCGGAAAGCGCGCTCCGGCCGCTAAGGCAATTTGGACTGCCGGCTGGTCCAGGCATAGCTGACGCCCAGCAGCACCGCGAACAGAGCCGCGCCAATCCAAATCGCGGTGTCGGCGAAGTCCGGCCCCACGAGCGCGAGCGGCGTCGGCTTGTTGGTGGCGACGATCAGGCCCGCCTGCATGATGCCGAACAAGCTCTCGCCAACGATGAGGCCGGAGGCGAGCAACACGCCGAAGCGCTTGGCCATTTCGGCATTCTCGCGCTTCTGCATCGCCTTGTTGTAAAACCAGCCGACGATCGCGCCGAGCACGACCGGCTGCGTCGCCGACATCGGCAGATAAATCCCCAAGCCCACGGCGAGCGGCGGCAGCCGCAGCAGCTTAAGCACGCCCAGAAGCTCATCCAGCACGATCAGCGCCACGCCGACGGCGGCGCCCCAGCCGATCAGTCCCCAATCGAGCTGCGCGTTGAGTACGCCCTGCGCGAGCGTCGAAATTAGAACGGCCTGCGGCGCGGGAAGCGCCTGGCCCACGATGGCGTGGCGGTTTGGATCGCCCGGAAACCCATAAGCATGGTTCAGGATGTCGAGCACCGGCGGGATCACCGCCGACCCGGCGAGCACGCCAACGATCAGCGCAACCTGCTGCCGCCAAGGCGAAGCGCCCACCAGATGGCCGGTCTTCAAGTCCTGCAAATTGTCGTTGGAAATGGTGGCGACGGAAAAGACGATGGCCACCAGGAACAGCGCGAACGCCACCAGCGCATGCGTGGCGCGCGGCCCGAGGACTGGCTGCACATAGATCGCCAGCAGCACCGCAGCTGAGACCGTCGCCAGGATGCCGATGCCCGAGACTGGGCTGTTGGAGGCGCCGATCAGGCCCGCCATGTACCCAGCGACCGCGGCGATGAAGAAGCCGACCACAACCACGAACACGACGCCGCCCGCAGTCAGAGCGAACGCAAGCGGGCTCAAGGGGCCATCGCCGATGAAGCTCCAGATGAGCCAACCAATCAGAGCGAGACAGACAAGGCTGATCGCGCCAATCGCCGACATGGGGATGTCGCGATCGTCGTGCGCGGCTTGCGCGACATCGTCGATCGGCGCTTCCGCGCGCGCCTTCATGGTCGCGGTCATGCCGTCGATTAAGGGCTTCACCAGCTTGATGAGGCTCCAGATCGCGCACACGCCGATCGCGCCCGCGCCGATGAAACGCGCATTGTGCCAAGCTGCGTCAGCGATGGTCGCGGGATCGCCCGACATGGCCTGCGTCATGAACGGCACGAGCCCCGCCCAGGTGATCAAGAGCCCCAGCAGCATCGCCATGCCGACCGAGATGCCGACCAGGTGCCCCGCGCCCGCGAGCGCCAGCGAGAAGCCCAGATCGACGCCCGTCGCGCCGGCGGCGACGCGGAAATATTTGGTGAGTCCCGCCGCTGCGAGGCCGGTGAAGGTGGCGATCTGCATGAACGCCGCGACGATGGCGCCGAAGGCCACGACCAGCGGCCCGCGCTTGCGCTCCATGGCGTCCGGCGAGGCTTCGTCACCGGTCGCGCCGACCTTCAGCACTTCGGCCGCGGCGACGCCTTCGGGGAACGGCAGCGGCGTATTCACCACCAGCGCGCGCCGCAGCGGGATCGAGAACAGAACGCCCAGCGTGCCGCCGAGCGCGCAGATTAGGAACGTCGTCAGATAATCGAAGCCCTGCCAGTAGCCGATCATGACGAGGCCGGGCAGCACGAAGATGATGGCCGAGAGCGTGCCGCCGGCGGAGGCGACGGTCTGAACGATGTTGTTCTCACGGATCGTGCCGGTGCGCAAAAGGCGCAGCACGCCCATTGAGATCACAGCCGCTGGGATCGACGACGCGATGGTGATGGCGACAAAGAGGCCGAGATAGACGTTCGCAGCCGTAAAGATCATGGCGATCACGGCGCCGAGGATCAGCCCTCGGATGGTCAATTCGGTTTGTTTCATTGAGCCCTCTTCCCCGAGCCGGTGGACTGTAGCGTCCGCTTCCGAGGGCTCAAGGGCGGCGGCTAGTCTTCCTTAGCGTCATCGCGCGCTTCGTCATCCACGGCGGCGAGGGCGTCGTCGTCGCCTTCGCGATCGGGCGCGGCTGGGGCCGACGCGGCGCTGTCGGTCCATTCGACATCACGATCCGGCGTCACAACGATGTACGGCGTCGCGGCGGCGAACAGCATGGCTGCGAGAATAACCAAAAGGTGCATGGGACACCCTCCGCAGCAAAAGCGAAGCCAATCAGTGTCCCGCGAATGCGACCAAACTTTGCACGGGCACGCCCATGGATTCGATTTTACGTGCGCCGCCGAGATCCGGCAGATCGATGACAAAAGTCGCGCCAACGATCTCGGCGCCGGCCCGCCGCAACAGCTGCACGGCCGCTTCGCAAGTGCCGCCAGTGGCGATCAGATCATCGACGATCAAAATGGTTTCGCCCGGCTTCACCGCGTCGACATGGATTTCGACCTCGTCCGTACCGTATTCGAGCGCGTAGGTCTGGCGAAGCGTCTCGGCCGGCAGCTTCCCCTTCTTGCGGACCGGCAGAAAGCCGGCCGAAAGCTGGTGCGCCACCGCGCCGCCCAGAATGAATCCCCGGGCCTCGATCCCGGCCACCTTGGCGATCTTCCGCCCGGCGAAGGGCTGCACCAGCTCGTCCACGGCTCTGCGGAAGGCGCGGGCGTCGGCCAGGAGCGTGGTGATGTCCCGAAACAGGATGCCCGGCTTCGGGTAATCGGGAATGGTGCGGATCGCTTGGCTCAAGTCCATGAAATCGCTTCCGTTTCGGTAAGTCGGCAATCGGCGGTCGGCAATCGGCGTCGGAACCGGCCGCCAGCTTATCGCCCGATGGCGGACTGCCTACTCCCGACTGCCGCCTACTAGGAAATCGGTTCAAATCTGCCTACGTCAGTGGCTCGCGAATTCCAGGAGCGCCCCGACCCATGTTGCTCGGCCAGATCACCCGCCTCGACGAAGAAGACGAAGAGAAGACCAAGGACCCGCAGAACGCCCCGGCGGTGATCGAGAAGGCGCTGTTCGATGCGCGCGTCGTCATGCTGACGGGCGAAGTCAACGACCAGCAGGCGCGCCGCGTCACCGAGCGCCTGTTCGCGCTCGCCGCGCAGAACGCCAAACCGATCACCTTCGTGATCTCGTCGCCAGGCGGCCATGTCGAAAGCGGCGACATGATCCATGACGTCATCAAGTTCATCAACGCGCCGGTGAAGATGCTGGGCACCGGTTGGGTCGCCAGCGCCGGCGCGCTGATCTATTGCGCCGCGCAGCGTGAGAACCGCTTCTGCCTGCCGAACACCCGCTTCCTGCTGCACGAACCGCGCGGCGGCATCGGCGGCATGGCCTCGGACGTCGAAATTCAGGCGCGCGAAATCCTGCGCATGCGCGAGCGCCTCAACCGCATCTTCGCCGATGCGACCGGCCAGCCGATCGATAAGATCAAGCGCGACATCGACCGCGACTATTGGATGCTGGCGGACGAAGCCAAGGCCTACGGCCTCGTCGGCAAGATCGTGAAGAGCCAGGCGGAGCTGGGCTAAGCCGCCTCCCCGCGCAGCGCTTTGCGCATCTCGCGCGGGCTCTTGCCGAACCAGCGGTGGCTGCTGCGCGTGAGCGCGGAGGTCTCGGCGTAGCCGAGCATCTCCGCCACACGCGACAGCGAAACATTGGGCTGCGCCAGGAGATCGCGCGCCATCTCGCGGCGCACCTCGTCCTTGATCGCTTCGAAGCTCGCGCCCTCGGCCTGAAAGCGGCGCTGCAGCGTGCGCTCGTGCAGACCAAGCGCGCGGGCGAGATCGACCTGCGTGCATTCCCCGACGCGCATCATGCGATCCACCAGGGCGCGCGCCCGGACAGCCACGCGATCGTCGATCGCCGGCGCCGTATTCTCCAGAAAATGCGCGGCGATGCGCTTCAATTGCTCATCCGCCGCCGCGCGCGGCGCGTCGAGCGCGCTGCGTTCGAGCAACAGGCCCTGGCGCGGCATGGAGAAGCGCACATTGGTCGCGCCGAAAGCGCTGCGATACGCTGCTGCCGGCGCGAAGCGCGCATGGCCAAACCACGCCTCGCGCGGCGGGGCGCCGCTGATCATGCCGATGAAGCGGGTCGCATAGCACAGCATGCGCTCGCTCGACTGCACCATGCGGAGCGGACGCGCCATGCGATGCTCAAGCAGGAGGAATTCGCAGCCCGGCTCGTCGGCGGCTTCGAGCCGGCCTTCAAGCGCGAAATTGTGGAAGTGCAGAAAGCGCTCGGCGTAGCCGATCGCTTCGCGCGCGGTTTCCGCGTTCTGCATGACGATGGCGAGCGGCCCCAGCGTGTCGTCGGATCGGAGCGCCGCGAGACGCATGCCGAAGTCCGGGCAATCGAGAGCGCGCGCGGCGTGCTCAAGCAGGCTGATCACCGCGCGAAATGAGACGTACACATCCGGACCGACGGAATCATCGAGACGCGCCTCGCGCAAAAACGCGTCGGCGTCGCCGCCCCGTTCGCTCACCAGAGCGCGAAAGCCGCGCAGCGTATCGGCGCGTACAATCTCAATCACAATCCTGTGTTTCTAAGCCGTTCGGCCGATTCTGTCGCCTCAAGATAAAATTGCGTCGCGTGCGGAAAAGTCCCGCGCTGTCAAACGCGACTAAGCACGCGCCCCACTTGTGTCCCGTTCGAGGTTGGAATGAACGCGCCCGGAATCCCGCAAGCTCCACGCTCGGCGGCCGAGATGGCCGACGAACTCCAGCACTTGATCGATGCGAACGAAACGACGCGCATTCTCGTGCGCGAAGCGTGCGCGCAGCTCATCGAAACGGTCGAGCTGCACCTCAATCAGACCGACGCGCATCTGCGGCGGATGATCGGCCAATTGCGACGCCGCTAAAGCGCTTCGTGTGGCGCGCCTAACAAGGCCGTAACTGTAATCGACTGCAGTCAGCGCCAAGCGCGCCGCATTTTCGCCCTCCCTGGACGGAAAACGACCTCTCGCTCGCGCCGCGATGCGTCCGGCGCGCGCCTCACAATTTGGAACTCGCAACAGAAGCGGCGCTCCGCACAACAGCGTCGTTCTCGCCTGGGCCTGCGCCTGAATGGTGATGGGAGTAGAGATGCAGTTGATTGGACTGAAGCGTCTGGCGGCGCTCATACGGCGCAAGCCGACGAAAACGAAACAAGCCGATAATCGCTTCGGTTCCGTAGCCCGCTCACATCTCGCGTCGTTTACGTGGCTCGCTTTGATCTGCGGCATGGGCGCGAACGCCTACGCGCAAGCCATCTCGTTCGACGGCCCGTTCGCGCCGGAGAATTTACCTCTCGCGGCGCCGGCGCCGATGGTTGCGCAATTGCCGCCAGCGCCGGAGGCCGATGTGCATCTGCTCGCGGCGACGGCGTGGGCGGAGGCCCGTTCCGAAGGCGAACTCGGCATGCGCGCGGTCGCGCATGTCGTCGTCAATCGCGTCGGTTCGCCGCGCTTCGGTGAAAGCCTCGAAGACGTGGTGCTGCACCCGCGCCAATTCTCTTCATGGAATCTGGGCGATCCCAACCGCCCACTCGCCTTGCATCCGGAGCGCTATGCAAAGTCGGGCGTCAATCTCGTGACTTGGCAGAAAGCGCAGCAAGTGGCGCGTGAAGTGCTGGAGCATCGCTCCATCGACCCAACCCGTGGCGCGCTCTTTTATCACGCGCGCAACATCCGACCCTATTGGGCGAGCGCTGGCGTCGGCCGCCATGTCATCGGCAATCACGTCTTCTACGCCGACGTCGCGCCGCGCCACACGCCGGCGGCCTAGCGGCGCAGCGCGCGCCCCGCGACGGCGTCCAGTTTCGCAACCAGCGCGGGGTCGCGCGCCTCGCGCGGCGTGATCAGCGCATGAGCGAGGCAGGAGTCGATGGGCGACGGCGTGCGCGGCGTTGACGCCAGCGCGGCGGCGAGATGCGCAACCAGGTCCTTGGCTTTGCCGGCGTTGGCGTGCAGCACCTCGAGCACGTTGGTCACGGTGACGTGCGCGACTTCCTCATGCCAACAATCATAATCGGTCACCATGGCCACGCTGGCGTAAGGCAGCTCGGCTTCGCGCGCCAGCTTGGCTTCGGGCATGTTGGTCATGCCGATCACGTCCATGCCCCAGGCGCGATAGAGCTTGGACTCGGCCAGCGTCGAGAATTGCGGCCCTTCCATCGCCAGATAGGTTCCGCCCTCGACTACGGGCGCGCCGGCGGCGCGCGCCGCATCGGCGGCGAGCCCGGAAAGCCGCGAACAGGTCGGGCGCGCCATTGAGACATGCGCGACGCAACCTGCGCCGAAGAAGCTCTTTTCGCGCGCGAAGGTGCGGTCGACATATTGGTCGACCAGCACGAACGCGCCGGGTGCAAGATCCTCGCGTAACGAGCCGCAAGCCGAAAGCGAGATGAGATCGGTGCAACCGACACGCTTCAGCGCATCGATATTGGCGCGATAATTGAGGTGCGTCGGCGAAAGGCGATGGCCTCGCCCATGGCGCGGCAGGAAGGCGAGCTTCTGGCCGTTCACTTCACCGATGAACAGCTGATCCGAGGGCGCGCCCCAGGGCGTTTCGACCGTGCGCCATGCGCCGACAACGCCGGGAATGTCGTAAAGGCCCGACCCGCCGATAACGCCCAACATCCACGCGCTCATGCGGCCTTATCGCATGAGCGCGCCGGTGCTGGCGATGTCAGTGCTTCACGCCCCGCCAGACCTGCTTGTACGAGAGGTACAGGAGGCCGGTGAGCACGATCAGGAAGATGATCACCTTGAGGCCCAGCGACTTGCGCTCGACCATGTGCGGATCAGCCGCCCATTGCAGGAAGGTGGCGACGTCCTTGGCTTCCTGATCAAGCGAATTGGCCGTGCCGTCGTCGAAGGTGACGACGCCGTCCGACAAAGGCGGCGGCATCGAGATCAGATTGCCGGGGAAGTAACGGTTCACGTACTTGCCGTTGCGCTGCTCGCCCGTGTAGCCGGTCATCAGGGCATGCACGTAGTTCGCGCCGCCGGCGCGGGCGAGCACGATTTCCGAGAGGTCCGGCGGCAGGGCGCCGCCGTTCGCGGCGCGAGCCGCTGCTTCATTCGGGAACGGCTTGCGGAAGTGGTCGGAGATGCGGCCCGGGCGATCGGTCGGTTGGCCGCTGTCGGGATCGATGTCGCTGATCTGCACGCCGTGCGCGATCGACTGGATGTACGGGTTGTCGTTGATGTTGACGTACTGGCCGTGCGCGCCGGGCGGCAGACCGAGACGCACGTCTTCGGCGTGCGTCTCTTCATTACGCACGCGATAGGCCGCGAACGGCGCGCCCTCCTGCGCCAGATCGTCATACGACAGATGGTTCATGGAGTGGCAGTTCGAGCAGACCTGCCGATAGACGGCGAAGCCGCGCTGCACCGCGCCCATGTCATAGCGCCCAAACGGCCCTTCGAAACTGAAGTGCTGTTCCGGCGGCTTCTCCGCTTCCGAGGCCGCGAACGCGGCAGTCGCGCCGAGCGCGCAAACGGCGCCCAAGGCGATGATCCAGCGACGCATCATATTCAAGCCCCCTGCGCTTCGCCGGCGACAACGGATTTGGCGATCGTATCCGGCACGCGGCCCGGCGTTTCACGCAGGCCGAGCAGCGGCAGGATCACCAGGAAGAAGAGGAAGTAATAAGCCGTCAGCATCTGCGCGAGTTGCGTCACAGAGAACACGAACGGCGTTTGGCGCTTGATCGAAACATAGGGCGCCGCCGCGCCGACCGTCGCCTTCGCGGCATTGATCTGCGCGTCGAGTTCCTCTGACTTCGGCGCCGACAGCGTGCGCTCGCGCGGCGTGCCGCCCGAGATTGCGATCAGACTCGCGTTCACGCCGCCTTCGCGCTGAACGAACACAGACGTGGCGCCGCGCTGACGCGCCGCCGCTTCGGCCGCCGCCATCGCTGCTGGCGTCGCGTCAGGCGAAGGCGAGGTGATCGCTTCACGCGTGACACTGCCATTTTCGATCCAAGACACCGTCGCTTGGTACGGACCCGCGGTGATGATGGAGAAGCCCGGGCTCTTCGAGCCGCACCAGCCGAGGCCAACCGCGGCCAACACGAAGAGGATGAAGAATTGGCGCGCCGCCGGACGGTAGCGCATCGAGCGCACCTTCGAGGTGTCGAGCCACGGCAGCACGAACAGGATGGCGATGGCGCCGAACATCAGGATGACGCCGGCGAGCTTCGCCTTGATCGGGCCGATGTCGAAATCAATGGCGCGCAGGATCGCGTAGAACGGCCGCAGATACCATTCCGGCGTGATCTCCGGCGGCGTCTGCGCGGGATTGGCCGGGATGTTGTTGTCCGCCGAGCCGAGCGCTTCCGGCAGGTAGAACACGAACACCGCGAACATGATGAGGAAGAGCGAGACGCCGAAGGCGTCCTTCAACGTCGCGTGCGGCGTGAACGGAACGGTGTCTTCCTTGGTCTTGGGATCGACGCCGGTCGGGTTGTTCTGCCCCGCTTCATGCAGCGCCCAGATGTGCAGGCCGACGACGCCCGCGATCACGAACGGCAGCAGATAGTGCAGCGAGAAGAAGCGGTTGAGCGTCGGATCGTCGATCGCGAAGCCGCCCATCAGCCATTGGTGGATGCTTTCGCCGATGATCGGCACCGCGCCGATCAGGTTGGTGATGACGGTGGCGCCCCAGAAGCTCATCTGGCCCCATGGCAGCGTGTAGCCGAAGAAGGCCGTGCCGACCATCAAGAGGTAGATCACGCAGCCCAGAATCCAGAGCACTTCGCGCGGCGCCTTGTAGGAGCCGTAATAGAGGCCGCGCAGCATGTGGATGTAGACGGCGACGAAGAACATCGACGCGCCAACCGCGTGCATCGGCTGGATCAGCCAGCCGAACGGCACGTCGCGCTTGAAACGCTGCACGCTGTCGAGCGCCATGCTGACATGCGGCACGTAATGCATGGCGATGACGATGCCGGTGACGATCTGAGACACGAGGCAGAGCGACAGCACCGCGCCGAAGGTCCACCAATAATTCAGGTTCCGCGGCGTCGGATAAGCGACGAAGCTGTCGTAGCTCAGGCGGAGGATGGGCAAGCGCTTATCGAGCCAGCGCGTAAAGCCCGACTTCGGCTCGTAAGTGGAAGGTCCAGACAAGGGCGGGCTCCGTTAGCCGATGCGGATCGAGGTGTCGGTCAAATAGACGTACGGGGCGACCAGCAGGTTGAGCGGCGCCGGGCCCCCGCGAATCCGGCCGGACGTGTCGTAGTCCGAACCGTGGCACGGGCAGAACCAGCCGCCATACTTGCCGAGGAAGCCCGGATTGTCCGGCGGCAGCGGCACGCACCCAAGGTGGGTGCAATTGGCTTGCAGGATCAGGAATTGCGGCTTGCCCGGCTTGCCATCCTTCTGCGCGATGCGGCTCGCATCGCTCGCCGGATCCTTGAGCTGGGCGAAATCATCGCGTTCGGCCGAGGCGATCTCCGCCGGCGTGCGGTAGCGCACGAACACCGGCTTGCCCTGCCACATCACCTTGATCTGCTGGCCGGGCTGCAATTGTGAGAGATCGACTTCAGTCGTGGATTGCGCGCGCGTGTCGGACGCGGGGTTCATCTGATCGATGAACGGCCACACCGTCGCCGCGGCACCGACCGCACCCACCGCGCCCGTAGCGATGAAGATGAAGTCACGCCGATTTGGGTCTTTCTCTTCGGCCACTTTTTCCCGCTCCGCCTTGGTTCGGCGCCGAAGCTAGGCTAATCCGGGTTCCGCAGCGCGCGGCCTGACGCCGCACCGCCCAAAACCTTCCCCGATTCAGCCCGATTCTCCGGCGCCGGAGGCCATAACGTGCGGCTCGCGCTCTATCAACCGGACATCCCGCAAAATCTCGGCGCGGCCATTCGCCTCGCTGCCTGCCTGGGCGCGCCCCTGGAGGTCATCGAACCGTGCGGATTCCCGCTGACGGACCGCACTTTGAAGCGCGCGGCGCTGGATTATGGCGCGCTGGCGCGCGTCGAACGGATCGCGTCTTTCGCCGATTTTCTCCACAGGCCCGGACGATCCGAAGGCCGGCTGGTGCTGGTCGAGACCGATGGCGACCGCTCGCTTTATGATTTCAGTTTCGCAACGGGCGACACCCTCCTCGTGGGCCGCGAGAGCGCCGGCTGCCCGCCCGAGGTTTACGCTGCGGCGCAGGCGGTGGTGCGCATTCCCATGCGGGAGGGCGCCCGCTCGCTCAACGTCGCCATGGCCGCCGGGATAGCGCTGGCGGAGGCGTTGCGGCAGACAGGCGGCCTCGCGAGGTGAGGATGGACGACCGCAAAGCGCGCGCGAAAGCTTGGTTCGAGGAGCTGCGCGACCTGATCTGCGCCGCGTTCGAGCGGATCGAGGACGAGGCGCCGGCGTCGCTCTATCCGGGCGCGCCGGGGCGCTTCGTCCGCACGCCCTGGCGGCGCGGCGATGCAAGCGAAGATCAAGGCGGCGGCGTCGCCGGCATGATGCGCGGGCGCTTCTTCGAGAAGGTGGGCGTGCACGTCTCCACCGTGTATGGCCAGTTCAGCCCGGAGTTCGCGAAACAGGTCAAAGGCGCAGCCGACGATCCGCGCTTCTGGGCCAGCGGCATTTCGCTGATCGCGCACATGCGCAATCCGCACTGCCCCGCGGCACACATGAATACACGCCACCTCGTCACCACCGAATGGTGGTTCGGCGGCGGCGGCGACTTGAATCCGACCCAAGCCTATCAACGCGACCCCGACCACGAAGACGCGCGCGCCTTCAAGGCGCCCTATCGCGAAGCGTGCGGCGACTTTTACGAGCGCTACGCCAAATGGTGCGATGACTATTTTTGGCTGAAGCACCGCAATGAGCCGCGCGGCGTCGGCGGCGTCTTCTACGATCACCACAATACGGGGGACGGAAAGGAAGACACGTGGGAGCGCGACTTCGCATTCACGCAGGGCGTCGGCCGCGCTTTTCTCACCGCGTATCCGACCTTGCTGCGCAAGCGCATGCATCAGGCATGGACCGAGGCCGATCGCGAAGAACAAGCCGTGCAGCGCGGACGTTATGTCGAGTTCAATTTGCTTTATGATCGCGGCACGACGTTCGGGTTGAAGACGGGTGGCAATGTCGAGACAATCCTCTCGAGCATGCCGCCGACCGCGAAGTGGCCTTGAGCGCGCACACTTCGCCAAGCCTCGAAGACTACGCATTCGTTTGCGCACTTCAGCGTACGTAATGAAACAGTCATTACGGGCGCCGCTGGTGTTTGCGTCGTCATCATCGCGGGCGAAAGCTTGCGCTCTTCAACAAAAATCCCCGCCGCTGCGCGGATTCACTTGACGTCATCGATGCGCGGGCTGTGAGTAAAACCGGGTTGGGTCCCAAGGGGCTGGGACAATGCAGAGCAACGGCGACACGTGGCGGCCGGGCCAAGGCCGCCGGCTGCGCGTCTTTATCCTGCAGCGCTGGGGCATGGATGAGGCGCTTTATCATGGCGTCCTTTCCGAACTCACCCACATGGGATTGTTCGTCGACGACCTTTCACTGGCGCAGGGCCGCGCCGATTTCGGCGCGCGCGAAAGCGATCCTCAGCTCGGCGCAGAATTAGCCGCGCGCATTTACGCGGCCGACGTGCTGATCGCGCCGGCGCGCCGATGGGCGGGTCAACACGATTGGGCGGCGTGGTGCATTGACCTCGCCGCGCTCTGCTACAGCGTGCCGGTTTTGCTGGTCGATCATGACGGCGACGCCGATCGGCGCAACGCGCTGACATGCGGCGCCCGCGCGGCGGGGGCGCGCTGCGACGTGGTGCGCGCGCAAGCGTTCGACATCGCCGCGGCCCTGTCGCGTCTGTCTCAGCGCAACCCGCATCAATCCGTGCCGCAGGACGCGGTCGATGTGCGGCATGTCTATCGCGGACCGCACAAGGGCGCGCTGAGCGCGCTGATGCGCATGCATCCGTACCGATCGGCCGGGTGAACTCCCGTTGACGGCGGCGCCTCCGGTTGCACTAATGCCGACGGAGGGGCCATGACAGCAGCACAAGACGCCGCGCCTGCGGGCGAACGGTCGAAGTTGCGCGAGCCCGGGCCTCAATAGGCGTGGCTTCCGATGTCCGCCGCTGAACCCGCGACCGCCGACGCCAAGCCGAGCATTCGCGATCCCTCCGGATTGCTGCTTTGGCTGCGCATTTTCGCCGGCGCGGCGATCCTCGCCTACTTGGCCGAGGGCGTGGCCAAGGGCCTCACCTGGGCTCTCTATGCGCGTTACCTCGCGCTGGCGCGCGCAGACGCGGAGCGCATCGATCAACTCGCAACCTACGCCGGCTACGCTCTCATGGCGGCGTTCTGGCTCTCCGCCTTCATGACGCTGCGGCTCACCTACAGACTTACCAAGAACCTGCACACGGTGGGTGGCGATTCCGACATTCCCAGTCCCGGCTGGGCCGTCGGCTGCTACTTCGTCCCGCTCGTCAATCTCGTCATGCCCGCGCTGCTGGTGAACCGCATATGGCGGCGCACGCACCAGCTGAGCGGCGAGGGCGAGAAACCGTCCGCGATCATCGGCTGGTGGTGGGGCCTGTGGATCGTCACCGCAATCTGCTCATGGATCGCCACCGTGATGACCGGCAGCTCGCACCAGCCCGACGCGAATGTGAGTCGTGAAACGCACACCATCGCGCTCGCCCTCTTCACCACGTATCTGCTCGGCCGCGCGCTGTGCGCCGTCCTGCTGTTGACGATCTTCGGTCAGCTGGTCCGCGCCCAGCGCGCAATCCGAGATTTTTCGATGTTCGACTAGGCGGCCTCGCGGGCGCCCTCCAGGGCCAACCCCGCCTCCGTCCAATCCTTCTTGCCGCCGACATAAACCGACACGTCGCTGAACCCGGCGGCGCTCAGCGCCTCTGCGGCGCGATGCGAATTTTCGCAGCTCTCGCTGGCGCAGTAGACGACGACGCGATCATGGCGCCCCACATGCAGGCGTTCGGCGCGCCAAACCGCATTGTTGAAATCGAGTTGCCGCGCGCCAGGCAAATGGCCTTGGTGGAAATATTTGGGCGGCAACGCTTCGAGCAACGTCAGCGGACGGCCATCGGCAATGGCCTGCTGCAGCGTGGCGCGATCGATCGTCTTCATGGTCCTTCTCCTTGACGGCCGGAGCGATCTCCGGTTTGTTGCACATGCAACATAATGCGGAGTCGTTGTAATTGCAACAACTGTCGAAAACGGGCGAACGCGCCTGGATCGCCCTTCTGCGCGTCGCGCCGCACCTCATGGAGACCGTCGAGGCGGCGCTCAAGGCCGAAGGTTTCCCACCGCTCGCCTGGTATGACGTGTTGTGGGAGTTGGAGCGCGCGGGCGCGCCACTTCGCCAGCGCGACCTGGGCGAACGGCTCCTGGTGGCGCGCTACAATCTTTCTCGCCTGCTGGACCGGCTTGAGACGGACCGCCTTATTGAGCGCCAGCCGTGCGTCGATGATGCGCGCGGCTTCATGCTGAGCATCACGCGCGCCGGCAAGGCGCTGCGGCAGAAG
Organism: Caulobacterales bacterium; assembly: GCA_035548735.1. GTDB lineage: Bacteria > Pseudomonadota > Alphaproteobacteria > Caulobacterales > Aquidulcibacteraceae > Vitreimonas. The sequence goes on from DASZSK010000038.1 coordinate 14,623, forward strand.
ATGTGGCCGGTTTACGCCGAAGCGATTGCCGCCGCGCTCGACCGCAAGCTGACCACGGCGGAAGCGGACACACTGGCGAAGCTGCTGGATAAGCTGCGCTAGGCGTTCACGCCGGCCACACGTTGTCTCTCAGCCACGCGGCGAACTCTTCTTCGCCGATCTCGGAGGCGGCGAGCGCCAATGTTTGCACGATGACATCGGCCTCGCCGGCGACAAAACGAAAGCCGTTGAGTTCCAGAAATAAGGCTGCAGTAAGAAATCCGGTGCGCTCGTTGCCGTCGACGGACGGATGATTGCGGACAATGCCGAATGCATATGCAGCCGCGAGCGCAGCCGCATCAGCTTCAGGCTCGTACGGCTGAAGGTTCGGCGGTCTTCATCTCTCAGGCCCGCAAACGCCGCCGTGAGCGGCGAGGGACTCCGCATGCAAGATCACCACTGAAGCGCGCTCCACCCAACGGGGCGGTTTCATTGAGCCAACTCGCGCAACGCATCGCGGTAGCGCTTCATCAGATCGCGGCGATCTCCACTTGGCGCGCCACCTCATCATTGAACGGCTACAGCGCGACGCCGTCCGGCGTTTCGGTCACGCTCAGCTGATCGCCTTCGCCGACGCGGAGCTTCGCCAGCACCTCCTTGGGCAAGACGACGCCCAGGGAATTCCCAACCCGGCACATGAGCGTCATGGCCTGTCACGGCCCG